>NZ_JNCF01000012.1 GCF_000770585.1 Legionella norrlandica
GGTCCTACAAATTGTTTGTTAATAATTTTTTGCGATAGCAATGTGGTTATCTTAATTGCACCGTAGATATTTGGATGTACTGGATCCTGAAAATAAATAGGGTCCTGACATTCGTTAAACAGATCGATAAATGCAATATTTTTTCTTGAAGCAAAATCTTTAAGAGCATTTATTATAGCCTTGTTAGGCGGCAAACCGAACTCATTATATATTTTACGTGTTACAGGATGATATACCGGAGCCAAAACTAAAATAACTTTGATCGAATTTTTATTTAAATCATCAATTATACTATCCAGTCCATCTGTACCTAATCTAAAATGAGAAAATACATTTCTGTACTCATATCTTAAAAACTCAAGCATTCTCGGAGTATTTACAGATTGTTCAGTAAGACTTCCAAAATTGGGTGAAAAACCTTGTTTTGAAACCGCTGGATATTTTATCAATAAATTATCAACACGTAATCTTTGTGTATGCAATAGAGATTGGATGCTGCTATTTATTTGTTGATGGTAATAATGAATTAGGCGAAAAAAATAAGAGTATTTTGCAACTTTACAATACATTTTTGAGGAAATCGTTGGTTTTTCTACTATAAAACAACGAGTATAATAATCCAAAGAACGGCTGTCTAAATATTCTGGATTAATCACATGATTAGCTTCAAAAGCCAAATTACTCAAGTTAAGATTATGAACAGAAACATTCATAATTACAAAATCTGGCTTAACATTCCTGCGAAGTAGATAGCGCAAATGAGCACGATGATGCACTATTCCAGAACCCTCTACTCCTATATTATATACTTCATAGGGTTTAGAAAATTTCTTAGCCAGCAAAGAAGAAAAAAGCTCGGGATAAAAACTTCTGGCAATAATTGAATCGCCAATTGCTACGATGCCTTGCCTAATAGAATCGCTAACTATCATTTTTTGATCATTCCTGATATTTTCACCAAAAGGTGCCGTGCTTGTTGCAGCTATCCATCTTGAGAAGCACTCCAAGAATAAAAAGACCACACCTAAAATCAATAAACCAAACAACCCCTGTTTGAGAAGTTTTGATCTATAGCTCTTTTCGCAATAAGTATCGGACATAAATAATAGAAATTAATTTCACAATATTCGAATTTGCGCAGAATAAACATATTCGATAATGATGTATAGTATTAAAAGCTATAAAAAAACTGAAGAAATAATTTAGTTTGGTTTCAATTTTACCCGCTCCCTTATGGTCTCGGTTTTAATCATAATTCAATTTAATAATCTGATTAATCATCCGAGCCGCAACCGTGAGAGAGCAGATATTGATGATATTAAGAATTACTAACTATAGACCAGGCTTCCTGCGGATTAGTAGTAAAAAATAAATCACTTACAGCATAACCTACTACACAAGCTAATTGATCGTTAATATAAACCAATGGGACTTTATCTCTAATCCAGGGGGGAACTTGCCATTCCTGAAATAATTTTTTTAGATGCCTGGTCTGACCGCGCCAATAAAACTCTTCACCGCCTTTTCTGAATCGAATGTCTATTTTGGCTTCATCTGGAATCATGGCCCCTTTTTCAGCCTGGATTGCCTTTAAATGAATTTTAGCATCCAGGCACCGTAAGGGCGCAGGAAATTGTTGCCATTTTATAACATCCGGCAAATTGATCTTATCTATTCCAAACAAATAAATACACTGTTTAAAGCGGCGTATTTGTATTTGTCCCCAACTCACCATAGGCATGGCATCAGAGCTTGCAAAAATAACTTCATGGATAATGCGCTGAAAGGTCTTTGACGACGGCAATTGTACTTGATTTTTTTTCAGCCAAACCTTTAAAACATTAATAATACGATCAAAGCCGAGCTCTTTCAAAAGTTCTATATTTAAATGATCCATCGCCACTGAAAGCTCGGGACAATCATGGAAAGCCAATGCTTCAAGATTAGCTTTAGCTTGCTGGCAATGAGTGGCTGCTCTGGCGATATTTCCTACCACCCCAGGCCACTTTTCTACTAATAATGGCATTATGCGATGACGAAGATAATTTCGAGAGTATTTAATATCCTGATTACTTTCATCTTCTATCCATCTTAACTCATAACAATCAGCATAATGCTCAAGCTGTATTCTTGAGTGAACTAAAAATGGCCTTGCTAATTGACCTTTGCCTAAAGAGCTCAATTCATGCATAGCGCCCAACCCACCTATACCTGCTCCGCGAAAAAGCTGTAAAAGTACTGTTTCTGCCTGATCATCAAGATGATGTGCCAAAATTAAGCAATCATGCTTGGTTAATAAAGAGGAAAAACAGCCGTACCGTGCGGTACGTGCTGCTTCTTCTATATTGACTGAACGATCAAAATCGATAGATTTGGCAATAAAATCAAGACCTAAACTCAAACAAACTTGTTCACAATGGTGTTGCCAGTTCTTAGAATTACTACTTATCCCATGATTAATATGCACAGCCGAGAGTTTATCGCGTAATTGAGGGAATGAGGCCAGTACATGCAACAGTACTGTAGAGTCCAGCCCACCACTAAAACCTACGTATAATTTATTAAACTTTTCCAGGCGTACAACCCAATCTGGCTTAATAGAGACTTAGTCACAAGCCCCCATTGCCATAAATTTTTGGTACCTCAACTCAATCACTTTATCCAACGGCATCTTTTTCAAAACTTGAAGTTCACTGGTTAATATTCTTTTTAAACGGCTTGCCATTTCATCAACATCCCGGTGTGCACCGCCTAATGGTTCAGGAACGACCATATCTATTAATCCATTTTCATATATTTTCTCTGCGGTAATTCCCATCGCACGTGCCGCCTCACTGGCTTTGGAGGCATCTTTCCATAAAATTGAGGCACAACCTTCAGGAGAAATCACAGAATAAATGCTGAATTGCAGCATAATAATTTTATCACCGACACCAATAGCCAAAGCCCCTCCAGAGCCGGCTTCACCAGTCACCACACAAATAATTGGTGTTTTAAGGCGAGACATTACAAAAAGATTACGCGCAATAGCTTCCGATTGGTTACGCTCCTCAGCGCCTATACCAGGATAAGCCCCTGCAGTATCGATAAAAGTAAATATAGGCAACTTGAATTTTTCAGCCATTCGCATCAAACGTAATGCCTTCCTGTACTCTTCAGGCCTTGCCATACCAAAATTTCTATATACTTTTTCCTTAGTACGTTTACCTTTTTGGTGGCCAAGCACTATCACTGGCTCACCATTTAAACGAGCTAGACCACCAATAATCGCGGGGGCTGAGGAATAACTGCGATCCCCGTGCAGTTCCTGAAAATCTGTAAAAATTCGCTCAATATAATCAGTAGTTTGCGGTCTTAAAGGATGTCTTGCCATCTGAGCAACTTGCCATGGCTCTAACCTTGAAAAAATATTCTCCGTTAATTCAGAGCACTTTACTTCAAGTCGAGTTATTTCTTCGCTTAAGTTAACTTCATTATCACTGCCAACCATACGCAGTGCTTCAATTTTTTGATTCAATTCTTCTATTGGTTGCTCAAAATCCAAAAACTGTCGGCTCATCGATTACTCTTTAGGGTGAATTAGATATCTTCGGTATAACCTAAGATTACTTCAAAATGTGATATTTTAGGCGACATGATTTTTTTGTCCAGACTTTTAAAAAAGCTGAGTAGTCATATAATCCCTGCAAATTTATACCTCTGCATAAGTCAAATTTTGAAGTATCTTGGGTATATGATACTCTTAACCGTTAATTGACGCCAGATTCTAAGCACAACAGATGATAATTACAGGTTTTACACCATTAAACACCCAAAACTGCATTTTAAATGAATCACGGATTGATCTATGGCAATTCTCTTTAGATCATGAATTACACTTTGCTCATCAATTATTGAATGCCGATGAACGTTCGAGGGCTGGCCGCTTCTATTTCACCCGCCACAAAAGACGTTTTACAAACGCCCGAGCCACTATGAGAATTATCCTTGCTCGTTATCTCAATATCTCCCCTGAGCGGCTGGAGTTCACATATAGTGCTCACGGCAAACCTAATGTTATCAATTCCCAAAAATTGCAATTCAACATAAGCCACAGTGGGGATATGGC
Organism: Legionella norrlandica; assembly: GCF_000770585.1. Taxonomy (GTDB): domain Bacteria; phylum Pseudomonadota; class Gammaproteobacteria; order Legionellales; family Legionellaceae; genus Legionella; species Legionella norrlandica. The sequence continues at coordinate 4,109 of NZ_JNCF01000012.1, forward strand.
CGTACTAGCGGTAGGAAAAATCTACCTTTGGGTGTAGATATAGAACAATACTCCCCTCGCCCCTATGAAGGGATAGCTAAAAATTTGTTTTCTGAACAGGAATATCAAGACTTGAAAAAAGCTCCCCAATCACTAAAACCAGCTTTATTTTTTCATGTCTGGGCACAAAAAGAAGCTTTTATCAAAGCCAGCGGTTTAGGCCTTTCCTATCCCACCAAAGAATTTAACGTGCCAACAAGTTCCCCAACAAAACAGCTAGTGGATGATCCTCTACACAACATGACATGGCAATTGCGATCATTTATGCCCAAAGTGTGTTGCAGTGGTGCATTATGTCACCACCCCGCTGTCAGAGAAATTCGTCATGGGATCATACAACTTCAACAAAATGTTAGTTTAAAGTTTTGAACCTAAAAATATGTTCCAATTGAATGATTCTCAAAAAACTTTAATGCGCCTACTGAGTGATGGAGCATGTCATAGTGGTAGTGAATTAGGAAAAACTTTACATATCAGTCGCACGGCTGTTTGGAAGCAAATCAATCAATTAAATGAGTTAGGTATTCCGATTAATCGTATACCGCAGCAAGGCTACCAATTATCAAATCCGCTAATTCTATTAGATTCTAGTGACCTTACCAACCAGATAAAAGCCAATGGTTTTCAACACCCTTTTCAGCTTCATTTATTTACATCGATTGATTCAACTAACCGCTATTTAAAAGATTTACCACCAAGTCCTTACGTAGAAATTTGTTGTGCTGAAATACAAATGCAAGGAAAAGGCCGCTTTGGAAGACAATGGTATTCTCCATTTGGAGAAAATATTTATTGCTCAACCCGCTGGAGTTTCAACTGTGATCTATCCCGTCTTTCTGGCTTAAGTCTCATTTCCAGCTTGGCAATAGTGGCTTTTCTAAAAACTCTTAATCATACCAAAGATATCAAAGTCAAATGGCCCAATGATATCATCTGGGAGCACAAAAAATTATGCGGCAGCCTGATTGAAATTGTTGCTGAATCCAATGGTAGCTCACAAGTAATTATTGGTATAGGATTAAATGTTAACTCAGACACAGAAAATAATCCTCTTCCAGATAAACCATGGTGTTCTTTGTATGAAATTTTTCATAAACAATTTAACCGCAACCATTTAATAGCAAACCTGATTACTCATCTAGAAACATATTTAAATAAGTTTACGAGTACTGATTTTAACTTTTTTATGAATGAATGGAATGCGACAGACTATTTGGCAGGCCAATATATCACTGTCAATCAATCTTCAGGCTCTATTTCAGGAATAGCTTGTGGTGTGGATCATTCAGGACAATTAATTTTAAAAGATGAAAACGGAGTACAACATTTTCTTTCATCAGGCGATACTTCACTGCAATCCCAAACTAAATAAATTACATGGATCGAATGAATAAATAATAGAAGAAATGTTAAGGTTATTTTTAAGGTTCGTCCCGAGCCTTTTTAGGTGCTCGGAACTGGATGATCTGCGAGGAAATTGATTTATACAGCTTGTTCTGAATCATCAGATTCTTTTTCTTGTTGTATGCGTAAATAAATTTCTTCACGATGAACTGAAACATCTTTTGGGGCATTAATTCCTAAACGAACTTGATTGCCTTTGACGCCTAGTACAGTAATGTTAACATCATCACCTATGATTAATGTTTCACCAATACGCCGAGTCAAAATTAACATGACTAAAATCTCCCTAACTAAGCAGCTACCTACTTCCTCCATAGAACGCTTCCATGGTGTTCACGGCAACTACAACATGAACAAATTTTAAGCAATTCTCATTGCTTGGATCACATTGTACACCCTGATTATTAACGGAGTATTAAGTAACAAATAAATTTGTGTTTAATTTTTGCAAAAATGAGCTGCAGAATAATAAATCCCTTATTACATCACTATACTATGTTTCACTATTATCAAAAACCTAAATACCCAACAACCTATTTCGATATAATAAGCAATCACATTTCTTATTTTGAATTCATAGCGCTTAAAAAATAGGCATTTAAAATCAAATAGATATAATATTAAATATAAATTACAGCTAAATTAAGAAAATTTCTAGCTTGCCTCTAAAATATTTAAATCATCCACTGCTCTGGCATGAATCTGTCTAAATAGTAAATTATTTTTTAATACCAATACCTAAACATCTGTACTATCAACTTTTTAAACTTTCAGTTAGAATCTTTAAAGATATATAAATTATTAAAAAACTCAAACGGTTAGGAATACTAAACTTGTAGGTCTCACCATTGCAAGCACCAGAGAAGTATTCAGGTTAATCTGGGCACAAAATCTTGGATTGCTCCACTTTGTTCGCAATTAATGTACAACATAATTAGTTAAAAATGGAATAAATAACATGAATTTAAATAATGTTATTATAGGATCTTAGCACTTTTATTATCATTACAATATGATATAGCATTAAGCTATCAATTGGGATGTACAGCACTTAAAACCAATACAATAACAACTCCTGGTTGTTATTATTTAATGAAAAATATTCGGGGGTCAATTACTATAAATTCTGATTCGGTAGTTCTTGATCTGAATGAAAAAAAATTAAGAGACCCTGGCTCAGATTCCGGGAGTATCGGTATCCTCCTGAGTGATCATAGTAATATTACGATAAAAAATGGTTATTTTGATGGCTTTTGGTTCGCTATTTCTGGCTCAGGTGGAAAAAATTTACGAATTCTGAATAATTCATTTAACAATATTAAATATATTGCCATTAATCTTTCTGGTTCTAACCTCTATGTGCGAGGTAATTACATAATTAATATGGATTTTTATGAGCCAAAAGATAAAATTAATTTTTACCTGGTTGGTTTGAATATTCGCGATACCTCAGGCTGTAACATATTAAATAATGTCGTTTCCGCTCCATCTATACCTATAGAAGCACTTAAATATCGATTAGAATACATTGGCTTAATTTTATCCGATTCATCAAAAAATTGTAAAATACAAAATAATATTTTTTCTAACTTCCAATCACCAAAATTTAACTCAATTGCACTATGGATAGCTTCTGGAACAAAAGATAGTTTTTTACATAATAATTTAATTTTGAATTATCAATATGGGATTGCCGGAAACCCCAAAGACTACATTGAGCAAAATAATCTCTTAGTCAATGTTGGAAAACCAAAATGGTATAAAAAATTTATACTCCCCTTGTTCTTAAATAATTATTAAGTAATGTTGCTATTCAACATGAACAAACTTCATATCGTTTTTTATTGTGTCAAGGTTCTAGAGTCAACCATGGCGCCGTTAAAAAGCATGTCTCTAAATCAAAGAGCTTACTTCTAGTTCAGTTAATCCATTATTTAAATTAGCAGGTACTGCAAAATGCATATTCTTCGGCAAAGACAAATTTAAATTACCCATCATTTCAATGTATTCTTGCTTTGATTTTACCTGCAACCTGGGATTATTTTTTTTCTCATATTCAATAGTACTACATTGCTTCTGGTTATAATCATGTCCGGGATATACTTTTATAAATCCAGGTAATTTTAACAGTTTGTTAAATAAACTCTCATATTGTGCGCTGGCACTGCCATTTTGGAAATCGGTACGACCTGTCGCATTAATCAATAAAGTATCGCCAGTGAATACTCTATCCTCCATTACAAAGCAATAAGAGTCAGGAGTATGTCCCGGGGTATGCATCGCTCTTATTTTAATATCCCCAAAATTTAAAATTTCATTATCACAAAATTTGGCATGCACAAATTGAGCTTTGGTTTCAATGCCCATCATAGAATGGCAATCTGTTAAAGCAGCTAGTTGACCTGAACCAGTAATGTGATCGGCATGCAGATGAGTATCAATAGAAGCAACAAGTTTTAATCCTAATTGATTAATTAAATGGATATATTGTTTAACATGGGTCCTGACTGAATCAATAATTACTGCATGCTTGCTATCCATGGAACCTATTAAATAAGTATATGTGCAAGAGTCTTGATCAAACATCTGGTGGAATATCATGAAATCTCCAAACTCATAAAAATAACGATAAGTTATCAATAAAGCAAACGTTATTTATTGCTATTGAGAAGGTCCAAATGAGTATACTTTAATGTAGTAATTTTTGGAAACTTAAATTAAGATTGTTTTTTTAATTAAGCACTCCCTCAAAACGGACGTCATGTTATTTAATTCCTATTTATTTTTGTTTATTTATCTTCCAATCACACTAGTCGGAACCTATTTTTTTATTCATTACTTTAAATCCGCCGTTACTTCATGGTTATTAATTTTTTCTTTAATCTTTTACGGCTGGTGGAACCCAAGCTATCTTATTTTGTTAATTGCTTCTATATGTTTTAATTATTTAATTAGCCAGTTCATTATTAAAAGCAAACTACTTTTTTACAAAAAAAACTATTTAATTTTAGGGATAATTTGCAACCTCGGCGCACTTGTTTATTTTAAATACATGAATTTTTTTATACAAAACTTCAATACATTAGCCCATACCAATTTTAATTATTTAAACATAATATTACCTCTAGGCATTTCTTTTTTTACATTTACTCAAATTGCTTATTTAGTAGATACTTATCAGGGCAAAGTAAAGCATTTTAATTTCATCAACTACTCATTATTTGTTACTTATTTCCCCCATTTAATCGCTGGACCAATTATCCATCATGCTGATGTCATGCCCCAATTTAAAAAAATACTAACAATCAAACAGCCCCCTCTTATGCGCTACTTTATAATAGGACTAACAATCTTTATCATTGGGCTATTTAAGAAAGTCTGTTTAGCTGATACGATTGCCCCAAAAGTAAATTATATTTTTGATTTACCGGGTAAAGGATATGAATTGTCTTTTACAGATGCCTGGATTGGTGCTATAGGCTATACTCTACAGTTATATTTTGACTTTTCCGGATATTCTGAAATGGCCATAGGCCTCAGCTATATGATTGGAATTAAATTACCTGTCAATTTTAATTCTCCTTACAAAGCAAAAAATATAATTGATTTCTGGCGACGATGGCATATGAGTTTATCGCATTTTTTCAGAGATTATTTGTACATACCCATAGGTGGAGGGAAGCATGGGACGCTGCGCAAATATTTCAATTTATTCATTGTAATGGTTATTGTTGGTTTTTGGCACGGAGCTGGATGGACCTTTGTTTTATGGGGAATCTATCATGGAACCCTACTCATCCTCAATCACGGATGGCATGCCATCAAAAATAAAATTTCAACCACTTTCAACTTTGAGATAAGTTCAGCAATAGTGTCCAAACTATTACAATATCTATCCATTTCCTTCACTTTTTTTCTTGTAGTAATCGGCTGGGTATTATTTCGATCGGATAACTTTGCAACAGCTGAGAATTTCCTTCATGCCATGTTGGGAATGAATTATCATTTCTACAATGCCGCTGGCTTATTGAACTTACTAAATTACATTGTTTTCGGGCTGTTTCTACTTGTTGGTCTGGTAATTTGCGTTACATTACCCAATACTATTGAAATAATGAAAAAAACTAATGTGGTATTAGAGAATCCAACAAAGAAAGTTCCTCAATCTAGTTCTCTACAAAAACAACTTATCTGGTCTCCAAAGATTGGGTATGGATTCCTCATAGGAGCATTAGTCTATTTTGCAATTACAACTATTTCTCAAACATCAAGCACCTTTTTATATTTTAATTTTTAATAAATAGTACTAGGAATGATTAAGAAAAATTATTATAAATATATTTTAGGAGTAACTTTAGGATTGATTGTTACTCATATATTCTGGAGCTATTTTATTGGTAGCTTAACCTCTTTTTTATATGACTCATCAATAATTAACGTAAGAAATTATATTGATGATGAACAAATTTCTCTTACGCAAGCCTATTTAAATCAAAAAATAAAATCTGCAAAAAACCGGTGATGCTAATATTCGGATCTTCATTTTCCTATGGATATGATCTGCTTATCAAGGAATCGTACCCCTATATCATGGGAAAATATCTTCCTGAATACTCCATCATTAATGCCTCTATAATAGGCGAAAGTAGAAAAAATATTCTAAATTATTTTAATTATCTTAAAACCCATAAAATTTCTGTAAATACTCTAGTAATTGAAATCAATCTTTTTAATTTTACTTCATCAACGCCTAATACCAACAAAAATCATTCTGAGTATTTAAATAATTCTTATAGTCAATTTTATTTATTCCATCCCCATGGAATAAACCTCCTTACTAATCTGGAGTTAAATAGATTGTATGCACCTGATAAAAAAGAAAGGCATCGATTTTCGTTCGCTAATTTACCAGACAGCTATTCAGAGAAATACATTGATTTCAAAAAAAATTTACCCGAGTACGCCTCTTTTTTAAACTCTATCTTCTCTACTTCTTTTGAAATTGCTGAGCATGTTTATTTTTTTATCTCACCCATCTCCAGAGAAGGTATAAAACAAACGCAGTTTAATATTACAGACATTGAAAATGAATTAAATGATCTCAATCAAATTTGCCAAAGATATCCAAAAATTCATTGTTTAATACCTAAGCCAGACTATTCAAAAAATAATTTTATGAATATTTCACATTTTAATGAACAAGGACATCAAGTTATTTCAAAATGGTTGGCAAAACAAATAAAGAAAAATCAGAAAGAAGCCTAAACCCAGGTAGATTTCAATAGCCAGGTCAGCTAAAATGCATCACAATTTAATCTCTTATTCTTTATTATCATGAAAAAAATAGTAATAATCGGTGCGGGACAACTAGGCAGTCGACATCTGCAATCACTTAATTTACTTAATCAGGAAATGGAGATCCTTGTTATTGATCCTGATCAAGAGTCACTCGAAATTGCCAAAACCCGCTTTGATGCAACTATTCAAAATATAAAACATCAAATTAGCTATACTCAAGAAATTAAAAATTATCAACCGGTGGACATAGCAATTATTGCCAGTACAGCTAATAGTCGTAGATCTATCATAGAGAATTTATTAAACACCACAGAAGTGAAGCACCTGGTTCTCGAAAAACTCCTGTTTACTCAAGAACAAGATTATTACGATATTGCAGAACAATTATCCTCAAAAGATACAAAAACCTGGATTAATTGCAGCATGAGAATGATGCCATACTATCAGCATCTAAATACTGCATTTAAAAATGAAATCATTCAATATCATGTCAATGGAAGCCAATATGGTTTAGTTACTAATGCAATACACTATCTAGATCACCTGGCTTATATTACTGGTGTAAACCACTTTGAGCTCGATACCCGATATCTTGATAAACAAATTATATCTAGTAAAAGAAAAGGTTATTTTGAGTTAACCGGAACTTTAATTGCACGATTTGCAAATGGTAGTGTTGCATTCTTACATTGTGACAAAGAAGGTATGGCCCCTATCCAAATCGAAATTTACAGTAATAACTTACGTGTCATTTCAAGAGAATGGGAACAAAAGGCATGGCAAACCAGCATGGAAAAAGACTGGAAATGGGAAGAAGTTAACGCGTCCATTCCTTATCAGAGCATGCTAACTGCTGAACTAGTAACTACCCTGCTAGAAACTGGCAGTTGCAACCTGACAAGTTATGAAATTTCCATGCAGCATCATTTGCAACTATTACGCCCTTTAAAGGAGTTTATATTAGAAAGTGGCTTGAACAGTGAAGTGGATTACCCATTTACCTAGTTCCTTATCTATGGAATGTGATTTTATCCGATCACTCATGGTCGCGGCTCGGACTGTTACTAAACTGGACTACGATCTTAACCGAGCCGTGACCATAAAAGAGCAGATAATGCTGATAAAAACTTGTATGATATTAATAAATAAATTTTCCATACTATGAATAATCTGACCTTAATCAGTATCGATCATATTAATCAATTAATACCTGCTATTGCTGCCTATCGTTATAACAAAACAATAAATAATTGCCCTGAAAAGCCCTTGCTAATTCTAACTAAACCCCACATCCTCTTTAACTCAATTAAAATGTCTCATATCAAAGCATTGATTAATAATGAACCAAACTCCATTCTTTTATCTGGTTATTCTTTGTTCAAAAATCCCAAATTTATCACCTACTTACCCGTAAACTTACGAGCCAAACTAATACGAAGTAGATTAAAAAAATATCAGTTTGATGAATTATTGTTTTCACATGACATCAGTAGTGATTTTTGGAACCAGGCATTGATGCACGCCTTCCCTTATGCAAAACGCATTTGTTATGGCGATGCTTTAGGTTTAGTCTATACGCAAAATTATTTCTCCCGGCTGATGTACCAAATTATCAATAAAGATAAAATCATACTTCATAATATTCTTGCCAGAATAAAAAGAAAATTAATCTACCCAGGCAAAAAAAATCAGCTACAAGCCCAAGAAGCAATCCTTGCAATACCATGTGATCCAGGAAAAGATTTTTTAACTCAATGTAAACTATCTATTGTTAGCAAAAAAGATTTGAAACAATGCGTTGCCGACCTTGCCAATTGCATCCCTGAATTTAAAACTCATCTACAAGATCTGATCAAAAATACCCCATCCGCCTGCTATTTGCTTATGCACAGCAATTTTACTGAATCTAAACTAACTACTATTGAAAATGAAATAGCACTTTATAAAGAAATTTTATTGGCTCACGCAAAAAAAAACAGCACTATTATTATTAAACCTCATCCAGCCCATAACCCAGAATTATTTTTATTGATAATTAATGCCCTGAAAAAAGACTACAACATCCATGTCATTGACCAACAATACTATCACCTCCCAATTGAACTGGCTGAAAGTCTTGTGTATGGATGTGAAGTATTGTCGGTCTCCTATTCCTCCATTTCCTTGCCTTATCTCTATGATAAGCGTGTGAAACATGTATTGACTCAAGAGCTTGTCAATAAATACTTTTCAGTTGAAAAAATGAGTTGGTTTATAGAAAGTAATAATTTATACCTCAGCATGATCAGTGCTCTACAACATTGGAAACAGGATTGTGAATTACCTATCTAACAAAACCAATACTCCAATCAATATTGGGGTCATTATTATAAACTATAACTCAGGAAAATACCTTTTAAAGGCACTTCGTGCATTAGCTATACAAACTTATAAACCTTACCAGATTATCATTTTTGATAATGCTAGCTCGGAACCAATTCCACAAGATATTCGCTGCCTGAACTTACCTTTAACGATAATTGAAAATGATACAAACCTGGGGTTTGCAACCGGTAATAACCGAGCCGCAGAATATTTATCTCCCGAAATAAACTGGATTGCATTACTTAATCCTGATGCTTACCCTCATAAAGACTGGCTTAAAGAAATGGTGAATGCTATACGTGAATACCCACAATTTGCTTTCCTGGGTTGCAAATTAATTTGCGAACAAGAACCGCATTTATTGGATGGCACCGGAGACTGTTATCATGTTAGCGGCAAAGCTTGGCGTAAGAACCATAGAAAGCCCCTCAGCCGAGATCCAGGCCATATTTCAGAAATTTTTTCACCTTGTGCTGCTGCAGCTTTATATCACCGCGAGGCATTTAATAATGCCCAGGGATTTGATGATCATTATTTTTGCTATTATGAAGATATCGATTTAGCATTTCGTTTATGGCTTTTAGGTTACAAGGGGGGATATGTACCTAAAGCCATAGTTGAGCATACTGGTTCCGCAACAACCAAAAGACATAGCGATTTCTACACATACCATGGACATCGTAACCTAGTCTGGACTTATTTTAAAAATATGCCAACATCTTTATTACTTTTCAGTTTGCCTTTGCATATTCTATTAAATGTAGCCACAATTCTCTTATTTCTATGCAGAAAACAAACTTCAATCATCTTAAAATCTAAAATAGATGCAATAAAAAATTTGCAAAGAGTCCTAAGACAACGCAAAATAATACAGAAATCGCGTAAGATAAGCACATTTCAATTACTTAAAATCCTAAATAAAGGATTGCCATGGTGAAAAATTTAGTTACAGTGGTCATAGTGAATTACAATTCAGGTGAAATGTTGTTGAAATGTATTAAGCAAGTATTCTCCAGCACTATTCCAGTAAGGGTAATTATTTCTGATAATGCCTCGTCTGATGACAGTTTATCCCTACTGAGCAGGTCGTATACGGGTAATCCAGATCTTTTTATTCATAAAAATCATGCCAATATTGGCTTTTCAGCAGCGAATAATGCAGTCTACCCCATGATAGATACCCCTTTTATATTGTATCTAAATCCAGATTGTTTTATTAATGAACGTACCATTGAACATCTGTTGCAGGTTATGGATGACTACCCTGATGCCGGAATGACAGGATGCTTGGTAACTAATCTGGATGGGACAGAACAAGCAGGGTGTCGAGGCCTTACTCCAACTCCTACTAGAGTATTTAACCAGATGTTCAAATTAGGTAAAATTTTCCCCAATAACTCCAGATTTTCGGGATATTTGTTATCTGCTAAGGCTTTGCCAAATCATCCTATTGAAGTAGAGCTCATTTCAGGCTCATGTATGTTCGTCAGGAAAAAAGTGATTGACGAAATTGGTCTTCTTGATGCTAAATACTTCCTCTACTGCGAGGATTATGACTGGTTTTACAGAGTTTTAAAGGGGGGGTGGAAAATCATTTTTACACCTCATACGAAAGTTACTCATGTAAAAAGTTATAGTACTAAACAAATTCCTCTGCGAGTCTTATGGTATAAAGCAAAAGGCATGTGGAGATATCATAATAAATTCTTTAAAAATAATTCATCCTTTTTTACTACACTGCTGGTAAGAGTTGGAATACTTTGTCGGTTGGTTGCTTTAAGTAATATTTATTTGTCAAAAAAATTATGGAAGGCCATTAATAAACCTATAAAACTCTCTATTAAAGATTAATCAAAAAATAAAAAAACCTCTTGTTGCTTTAAAATTTCTACAAGATTATAATTCGCCCAAATAAAAAATAATAAATGATTTAATAATGATAAATAACAAAAGGATCGTTGCCTTTATACCCGTGCGAGGAGGGAGTAAATCCATTATTAATAAAAACCTCGCCCTACTTGGTGGGAAGCCTTTAGTTGCTTGGCCCATTGAAGTAGCCTCAGATATTCCTGAAATCGATGAAATTATAGTCTCAACTGATGATCAAAATATTGCAAATACCGCTAAATCTTATAATGTTACTATCCAACATAGGCCAGATTATTTAGCTACAGACACAGCACTGGTTGCAGACGTAATACGGTATTACCGCACAATTCTTAGCGCTGAAAATAACCTTCCCGACTACATGGTCTTGTTAGAAGCAACTTCGCCTTTTCGGACTAAAGAAATTATACAAAAATGCTTGTACCGACTAGTTTATGAAGATCTGGACTCCATTGCTACTTTTAATGAAGCAGAAGTTAATCCTCATAGAATTTGGTCTATTCAGAATGGCCAACCAGAACCTTTTATTAAAGGTGCAATACCATGGATTTCAAGACAAAATTTACCAAAAGCTTATCAACTTAATGGAGTTGTTTATGCTTTCAACCTAAGGGCTTTTCCCAATGAAGGACCAAGCGTTCTTTTTGGAAAAATGGGTGCAGAAATTCTAGATGGAAGTTCTGTAATTGATATCGATACAAACAAAGATTTGGTGGTAGCAAATGTCTTATTCGAAACCAGAAACAGCACCGAGGTTATCTGAACTTTTTTCATTACAAGGTAAAACCGCTTTGGTTATAGGTGGGGCTGGCTTATTAGGTAGTGAAATAGCCCATGCATTTGCAGAGCAAGGAGCTAATGTTATTATCGCCAGTCGTAATTTAGAAAAATGTCGAATTTATACTGATTATCTTACTGAAAATTTTAAAAATGGTATCTTTACACCTCTCTGCATAGACATCTCTAACCCCGAATCTATTGATCTTTGTATGCATACAGTCAATGAGCTATTTCCTGAAGGATTAGATATTTTAGTGAATTGTGGTTGGTCAGGTCGTAAAAATACTTTCGAATCCATTTCTGATGAAGACTGGAATCAGGATATAGAAATATGTCTGAATGGTGTATTTAGAACAATTAAGCGGGCCTCTCCTCTTTTAAAAAAGAAAAAAGGAAACATTCTTAATATCGCATCCATGTATGGGCATGTGGCGCCCGATTACAGACTGTACGATAGTGAGCGATTTGCCAACCCACCAAGCTATGGAGCTGCGAAAGCAGGTTTAATACAACTCACTAAGTATTTGGCAAGCTTTTTATCCCCCCACCAAATCCGAGTCAATGCCATAAGCCCTGGTCCATTCCCCTTTGAGAGCACTCAAAAGGAAAACCCTGATTTTATCCAACGTTTAAGCGGCAAAAATCCACTTAACAGAATTGGTAAGCCTCACGAATTAAAAGGTGCTGCAATACTGCTATGTTCAGAAGCAGGATCTTATATAACCGGTCAAAATCTGTGTGTTGATGGAGGCTGGGGGGTATGGTGATGAAAGCAGGTATTTTAGGATATAGTGAAGGAAACGGTCATCCTTTTTCTTTCTCAGCTATTATTAATGGTTATGATCCAGATGCATTTATTGCAGCAGGATGGCCTGTTATTCTAAATTACCTGGAAAATCAACCGAGAGATGCATTTGATTTTCATGATCTGGAAGTTACTTGTGCATGGACTCAAGACAAGAATTTGACCCAAAAATTATGTGCTGCAAGTAAAATTACTTACGCACTTGATCATTATGAAGAAATGATAGGCAAAGTAGATCTTGTCTTCATAGCAAGAGATGATTATCAAACCCATTACAAAATAGCCAAACCATTTCTGGAATACGGTATACCTGTATTTATTGACAAGCCACTCACTTTAAATAACGATGAATTAAGTTATTTTGAAAAATATCTAAATAACGGCTTATTGATGAGTACCTCTGGAATGCGCTATGCCCAAGAGCTAGATCTAATAAGAAATAATGAATTAGATCTTGGAGAGCTCAAATTAGTAGAAGGCGTTGTTCTAAATAATCTTGAGAAATATGGCATTCATCTTCTTGATGCAATGAATGGCCTGGGGCTATCCAAAGTAATTTCAGCCACACGTCTACCTGGTCCATTTGAATTTTATAGCCTAATACTGGAAAATAATGTGGTATTTAATCTAACCTGCTTGGGAAAAGTCGGTAAAACTTTTCATCTTTCGTTTTATGGTACTAATAATCACTATCATTATGACCTTCACGATAATTTTACTGCTTTTAAACGAACAATTCAAAACATGCAACTGATGGTTAAGAACAAAATGCCTGTTATACTACCGTATGAGACAATCAACACCATGCAGCTAATAAGGCAATTGTCCTCATTAAAGCCTATGGAACGAATTGTATTCAAAACTAAAGAAGGGGCTGCCATTGTTTAATCTTACTAATAAAACTGCGATTATTACAGGCGGAGCTGGAATTCTTGGTAAAGGCTTTAGCCGAGAGCTTGCTAAAAATGGCGCTAAAGTTGCGGTGGCTGATGTTTGCTACGAAAACGCTGAACAAGTATGCCAATCAATTCTGGAAGAATTTCCAGATGCAAAAGTTCTTCCATTGCGATGTGATGTAGCTGATAAAATTAATATCGTACACATGGTTGAAACAGTAAAAACTCAATTTAATTCAATTGACATACTTTTAAATAATGCTGCAACTAAAACTGATGACTTGCATAAATTCTTTGCCCCCTTTGAAGAATATGAGCTGGAAACATGGCAAAAAGTAATGTCTGTTAATCTGGATGGGATGTTTCTAGTAGCACAAGCCGTAAGCAAAGAAATGATAAAACAAAACACTGGTGGGAGCATTATTCAAACAAGTTCTATCTATGGAGTTGTTGCACCCGATCAAAGCATCTATAAGGGATCAGAGTATTTAGGAGTAGAGATCAATACCCCCGCTGTATATTCTGCATCAAAGGGTGCAGTATTGAGTTTAACAAAATATCTTGCAACCTATTTGGCGAAATATAATATTCGCGTTAATACCCTAACGCCAGGCGGTATTGAAAGTGGTCAAAATAACACTTTTGTTAAAAATTATTCAAGTAAGGTCCCATTAGGAAGAATGGGTAAATTTGATGAATTATTAGGTGCACTAGTTTTCTTAGCTTCAGATGCCTCAACCTATGTTACAGGACAAAATATTATAGTTGATGGCGGGTTCACTTGCTGGTAAATAATAATTTTTGAATAATTATTGCTACGTGCCCGTTCAAAATTATATAGGTTACCTTATTTTTTATATAAAGTTTAAATAATGCTCTTTAACTCCTATTCTTTTATTTTCCTCTTTTTACCAGCAACCTTTGTTTTGTTTTTACTGTTCCAGTGGCGTCATAAACGCTCAGAAACAATCCTATTTCTTTTTGTAACGTCTATTATTTTTTATGGGTATTGGAATTTCTCCTATTTACCATTTTTATTACTCTCAATCCTGTTTAATTTTTTCATTAGTTTTTTGATGGAGCGAATCAATAGAGTTTTCTTCTATGCAGGACTTATTGGCAATTTATCTTTGCTTATTTACTTTAAATACAGTCAATTTTTATTAACTAATTTATATTTATTACTTAATCAACCTCTGGAATTAATCAATGAGGATCTCCCACTCGGCATTTCTTTTTTTACCTTTACTCAAATTGCTTATCTCACCGATTGTTATAGAAAACAAATTAAAGTGCCACGATTTATTAACTTTGGATTATTTGTCACATTTTTTCCTCATTTAATGGCAGGCCCCATACTTCACCATCAAGAAATAATGCCCCAATTTGAGAACGAGAAAAGAAAGCTATTCAGCTGGGAAAATTGTGCTGTAGGTTTGACCATTTTTTCCATTGGTCTTTTTAAGAAAACTATTATTGCTGATTCCTTAGCGCCTTATGCAAATACGGTATTTAGTGCAGCCTCAAAAGATTCAATCACCTTTATTGAGGCATGGTGTGGGAGCATTTCTTATACTTTTCAATTGTATTTTGATTTCTCAGGGTATTCCGATATGGCAATAGGCTTAGCTCGTCTCTTCGGCATCATCTTCCCTTTAAATTTTAATTCACCATATAAGGCATTTAATATTATTAGTTTCTGGCGTCGGTGGCATATGACTTTATCTCGCTTTTTAAGGGACTATGTCTATATCCCTTTGGGCGGAAACCGCAAGGGTAATATCAAGCGGTATCTCAACCTAATGATAACTATGATAATAGGTGGTATTTGGCATGGAGCTGGATGGACATTTATTATGTGGGGTTTATTACATGGTTTTTATTTGGTAATAAACCACGTATGGCTTCTTATAAAAAAACATTATTTTCAGTTTTTCTTCCTCAATAAATGGATATGCAATTTTTTTGCTCAAATTATTACTTTTCTAGCAGTAGTTATCGCTTGGATATTTTTCCGCGCAGAAACCTTCACCACAAGTTACCATATTCTTACCGCATTGTTCAGCCCTATTTCCTCATCTGGTTCTTTATTTAATCCTGAACAGTTAAAACACCTATTTGCACTTTTATTCACTACAGGGTTCATCGTATTTTTAGCGCCTAACACTCAACAATTACTCTACAAGTATCGCCCCGCTCTGGAAACTTATCCAGGAGAAATTGAGCGATATCCATTGAAGCATTGGCATTGGACCCCCAATGCATTTACTGCAGCAGTTTGCGCTTTTTTAACCTTATCTTCACTGCTGTCCTTTGGGCATATCAGTGAATTTCTATATTACAAATTCTGAGGTGAGCTCAATTGAATCACTTTAAAAGGTTTTTCATTTATTATTTTGTATTTTTTCTACTATTTAGCTTCATTATCATATTATTTAACTGGCTAGTTAATCCGTATAATATTTATAAATCGATACCTGTCCAAAAATTCAGTCAAAAGCCCCAAGTGGCATCACATTTGCGTCTTACCAAAGCAATAGCAGTTGAGTGGAAAAAACCCGAATATTTAATAATGGGGTCCTCTACTGCAGAAACAGGTCTCAATCCGGATTTCCCGGCATGGAATAATTCTCAAACTTATAATCTTGGATTGAGCGGGGCAAATATTTACGAAGTAATGCGCTATTTACAACATGCTGAAGCAATTAAGCCCATTAAAAAAGTCGTTTTAGTAGTCAATTTCTTTATGTTTAATGCCTATATAAATAATCGGGATGATTTTGATGAATCATTACTGCGTGTAGACGCCAATGGAAATAAAAATCCCTTTGCTGCCAATACGCTTTTTTCCACTTTACTTTCCTTTGATGCATTAAAAGCAAGCCTGGAAACCATAAAAAATCAAAATAAAAGAAACGCCTTTCTAAGTAATGGGCAACTTGCTCATGATTATAGAGAAGAACAAATAGATCAAATAAAAGGTTATAAAAATAATTTTCTATATACAGAAGGTTACAATAAATTATCTTTATTGCCTTCACCACAAAATCAATTTAGTTTTACTAATCTTGAAAAAGGAATTAATACTATAGATTATTTGCAAAAAATTATAACTATTTGCGAGAACAATAATACCGAATTAATCCTTATCCTTGCTCCAGAACATGTCAGGCTTTTGGAAACTTATAAATTGTTAGATTTATGGGACATTTATGAGCAATGGCAAGAAGAGTTAACGCGTATAATAGTAGCTCATAATCAAAAATACCCGGACTCAAAATTTGCTTTGTGGGGTTTTAATAACATTAACTCCATTACAACGGAAGAGCTTCCCAATAAAGAGGATGCCACAACTAAAATGCATTGGTTTTGGGATCCTCAGCACTTCAAAAATGAACTAGGGAATTTAATATTATCGACAGTATTAATGCTAAAAAATGAGTCGAGAATTAGTAATTTTTCGACTTTACTAACAAAGGCTAATATGCAGGAAAAATTAGAACGAGACAGAGTAGCGCTGGGCGAATGGGAAAGGGCACATACTGAGGAAGTCATTGAAATTAAACAGAATCTATTTCAAATTGCTAAGTAATAGCCTCCTCCGATTCTTAAAGTAATTTCTTATTAATTACTTAAAATCATTTTTAGCTGGGAGGATTATCAGCAACCTCTATTATTGATAAACTCCTGATTGGTTTCATAGGCATTCGGAGCACATACATCGTGATTATTATAAGTATCAGCTCAATATCTCAATTATTCATGTTTAAAAATTTATGTGAAAGAATTAAAAAAAAATATCAGAATAATATAGTCTTTGTTGCATTTGACTGCACTGACAAACAAGTGAAACAGATCCGAGATGCTGCTCATCAATTGGAAATTCAATTTGAATTGCAATCTTCCCATTTCAATGAGTTTAAGGACATAAGTTCAGCTAAATCCCTACCTCCAATGGGCTTATTGGATAAATTCTATTATAGGATGAAATCAGAATCCTATAAAAATGCTACTTGCGAGTTGGAGAAAAAAAAGGAAATATACATTAAGGATATAAAATCCAATCTAACTGCAGCACAGTACTTAATAGAAAAGTACAACCCAAAATTAATTTTAGTTGGGGAAGATGGGATTTCTGGGAATGTTTTTTTAATAAAGCAAGCAAAACAAAATAAAATTCCGGTTATAAATATTCCGTATGAAGTTAGTGGTAGAGAAGATTTTATTAATCTTATTCATGAAAAAATCGAAAAAGAAACTGTGATTAAATTTAATTCACGTGACTCTAGGTATCATGAATTCATAAAAAAGAAATTCAAGCATTGGATCTTAACTACAGAATATTTCGATACAATACTATTTCCCCCAGAATTAATTATTGCACGATTGGAGTATGGCATTGACTTGCCCAACCCCTGGACAACACACGGAGGAAATGCTGATTTATTAGCAGTAGAAAGTCATGCTATGTTAGAGCATTATATAAAAGAAAATTTAAACAAAGCAAAATTAAAATTGGTAGGAACTGTATATTGTGATGTGATGTATGATAGCATGAATAGTGATCCCATCTATAAAGCATCCTATTTAAATAAAACTAAAATCAGCGATAAAGTCACCTCAATATTAGTTTCTTTACCTCCAAGCTACCATAATACACGAAAATTTAAGAATGAATTCCCTACCTATAAGGATATGATTTATAACCTTTTCAACATGTTACGTGAGTTAGGCCCCAATATGGAAATTACCGTTTCGGTACATCCAGCTATATCTTTTGATGAATTGGAAATAATAAAATCATTCGATGTCACTATTTCTAATGACTGGATTATAGATTTAATCCCTAAGCATGATATTTTCTTTGTATTTTCTTATTCATCCTCTATTAGATGGGCTATTGCTTGTGGAAAACCAATTATTAATTATGATACCTATGATCATAATCTAAAAATTTATGCCGGGGTACAAGGTTTTTTTAATTATAAATATCTAAAAGATGTTTGGCAAAAATTGACAGATTTACAAAAAAAAGAAGAATATGAAAAAATTGCCAGCCAAATGGCATCTATTCGCGATAATTGGGGTAATTTAGATGGAAAAAATGTAAATAGGATTTGTAATCTTTTTGATATTTTGATAAATAGAGAAATCTAAATAATTGCAAAAATTATCCTTGGGATTTTGGGATGCTAAAAATACTTATTGTTGCAGGTGAATTGGGTCAGCTTCGATACTATGAAGAAGTAGCGAGACGCTTAAAAGATCAAAACTGTCATCTGGATTTTGTTGTGATCGAGATGATCCTGGTGTTGCTGAAGCGATTTCCAAAATAGCAAAGAAATACGATATGGATTTTTATCATCATAAAGAATCATCTGAAAATTTTACTTATCGTTCCAGTCCTATCAAATCCTTATTTGACAAATATATAGAATTTAAATTGTTCAATAAGTCAAAGCAAATAAGAGCGCTCAGCAGAAATCTATCAAAGCAAAAATATAATTTATTCAGAAATATCCACTTCTCAAGATTATTAACAGCGTATGAATTACTTAAAAAATTTAAACCAAATGTAATTATTATTGGAGAAGACGGGATTGCAGCTGATTTTATACTTATCTCGGCGGCAAAAAAATTACATATCCCAGTCATAGTATTACCTTATGGCCTTGCTGATTCATCTTATTTAATTTCTAAAGGAGTAGAGGAAAAATACAAAGCGGGTGAACTACTAACTACAAATGATCCGTCAGTACAGTTGGTTAAAAAATTATATCCAAAATGGGTTAAAGAAACTCCTTATGGAGAAGCAATTTATTTACCACCAGAGTTTATTCTCGCCCTAGAAAGTTTGAAAATTAAGATTCCTTACCCTTGGTGTCTTCAAGGCGGAATAGCAGATATTATTCTATTAGAAAGCGATGTTATGTATCAGCGTTATTTATCTGAAGGCATAAAAAATGAGAAAATGAAATTAACCGGATCCATATATTGCGATGTGATGAATGATGTGATAGTTAATGATAATGCAATTAAACAAGCATTTGAGCAATTCCAAAGAATAGATAACCACCAACTAAAGATTTTAGTATGCGTCCCACCAAGCGATCATGATGGTTGGAAAGATAAATGTGACTATCAGTCTGTAGCAGATTTTATTGTGGCGTTATTAAATTTATTCAATCAATATAGCAATGTTGAGGTAGTGTATTCGTTTCATCCAAGAATGAAAGAGTCTGATAGAAAAGAGATATTATCACTGGGTATAAAAGATCAACCCAATTTTCCACTATATGAAATTCCTAAATGTGATATTCTCTTAGCATGTGGCAGTAGTCTTGCTCGATGGGCTTTAGCAGCAAGGAAGGTTGTTATCAACTTTGATTTATATAAGTTTGGAACAAATGATTTTCCACATGTTCCAGCTCATATTCAAATTAATGAAATTGAAGAACTCAATGCATTAATTCAACTATTTAGTAAAAATCCAAATCGATTTAAAGAGTTATTATTGAACTCCAAAAATGAACTTAACAAAATGGGAACAATAAACGGCCAAGCCACTTCGTCAATTTTTAATGCCATAAAAGAGCAAATTTATCACTCGAAAAATGTAAAAATATTGCACAGAAGCTTATCTTAAAATTTTAAACATCCATGTTGGACAAAGAAGAAATTTTCAATAAACTTATCAATGCTTTTTGGGCGGCGTATTGGGGATTTTCTAATTTTTTGCTTCCCAGCCAAAATTCCTTTTTTCCACTTTCTGAAAACAAGTATCTTAATTCATTCTGACTTGGTTTCTTACTATCAAACATGAATGCAATGTTTTTTGCTCTATAAGGGGATGAATTGATCATATTATAGTTATTTAAATGCTTTAATATATCTTGCTCATAGCATAACGAAACAGGAGTAATGAATGGAACAGGTGAAAAGAAATTGAGATAGCTCGCATCATAAAGACAGTTTGACAAAATACTACAAACTGCATCGCATAATATCAATGTATACTCCACCTTTTCATGCTTCATTAACCTAAATGCGATTTTTGAATTTTCTAATAATTTGATAGTATTTTGGGCTTGTTCATTACTCTCACGCGGATGTTGCCTATAGATTATAGTTGCTTCAGGGTGCGTCTCGGTCACGAGAAATAATAGATCCAAAAGAATTTCCTTATATCCTTGGATATGATGAAGTGATTGTCCAAACAAACCAATCATCATATCCCTAGTGGATAAATCTTCTTTCTCTCGTAGCTCTTGTCTAAGATGAACAAGATCTAAAGACTTGTACCAAGAGTGCCTCGGCGATCCTATGACGAGGCCTTCACTATCATATCGCTGTTCTGTTAATATTTTTGCTTCCTGATCTAAACAAAAATGATAATCGGCACAAACTCCGAAAAAATCATTGACCTCACCCCAAAAATCTTGCATAACTACCGTTGGAATTTTATTTTTAGCAACACTAATCAATGCTTCATCGATACCAGCATCACCTGGTGTAGACAGGCCACATAAAATAATATCAGGCTTTACTTTATTCAATACCTCTTGTGCATAATTCAATATCAGATTTGCTTCGTTACTGTCTTGTTGTTTTATTATCAGATTAGGTACCAATTCATATTGTAAATTGTGATTACTAAAATAATTAGCTGCGGGAGGCTGAATATATAAAAACAAATCACAATTAGGATTAAACTTGGCTAACTTTACAATTTCAATGATATTAATAGCCGCACCTACGTCCCTAGATGACACCAAAATTCTCTTCCTGGACATACACTTATACCTGTAGAATTTTATTTAAAATAATTTGCATTTTTTGAGCTAATTCGGATAGGGTGTAAAATTTGCGCCACTCCTCTTCATATATGCGATTGCCCTCCATTTCACATAAAGTAAGGACACACAAGGAACGGAGAGCAATCGTTGATAAAGCAAATTTATCTGTTTCACTATAAAAATATGAACCACCATTTTCAAAATAAGCGGCCATAAAGTGTTTACCCAATTCTAAAATGTAATCAAACGAATTATGCCTTACAAATACTAATCGTTCTAATACCAAAGCTAATTCATAGATTATGGGGAGGTAGCTATGGAGTGCATCCTCAAAATCAAAGAAATAGATATGATTATCAACCATCAACATATTTCCTGGATGTAAATCCCCATGTAATACCTGAGTATTAGCCCCTTGAGTAAAATTTAAATCACTATTCGTAGCCAAACTTCTTACATATTCAGGGAATGGCCCAATTTTAACTTGCCCTTTTGCAATTTGTTCACGGATTTCATTTAATTTAAAAATACGGTTATTGGTTTTGGTTATTATGCTGTCTTGTAAAGGATAATTTTTTAGCGCTTCATGCATTTTAGCAAGGGAACCACCTAAACTTTTGAGTGCATCGATTGAAGAATTTAGGCGTGTTCCATCAAGAAATGGGTATATATAATAGTTTTTTGATTTAGATGACAAAGCAGAGTTTGTCTTTATGCCCTGCATCTGTAACCACTGAGCTAAATGTTCAGCATGTTGGTAGTGTTCAAAATGTTCTTCTTCAAAAGATTTAACGAAATACTCTCTTTCATTTTGTTGATCTTTAATCAAATAAAAGTTAGATAACTGATTTTCAAAACATACCTGATATACTGCCCCCTTCAACTGCACTTCCTCTAGTAAATTTTCAGCTTGATTCGAATCAAGAGGTATGTAGTCTGGCAGACCAGGAATTAGGGTCTGCCAGGTTGGATTTTTAAGAATCATTTCTTTTAACATCAGACCATTGAATAGGATTATTTGCCTTGACCGATGTAGTAAAGATACTTCCATTAGCCAGATCCCAGTGCTGTACTGGTATACCAAGACATGGAAAAGCAAATCGTACATTATCCAGTGAAAGCATTTCACCAGGTTGGATATCTCTTTTTGCTACAACACATTGGCGTTGAGAGCTACCGATCACTCCTTTGATTTGCTGTCTTGGATTACGCTCAGTACTGCCCAAAGATTCCCAGACATCATATACTTTTTGCAAAACATCAGGTAAGTCATCCAGGCTCATTGAATGAGAAATATCTTGATCAAGCTCCTCAGGATACACATGAACCCCTTTTTCCAAAATTGAAGCGCCTAATGCAACAGAAACATACAACATTTCCAGACCAGTATGGTGATCAGACAAACCGACAGGGAGATTAAATGCCTGCGAGTAAGTTTGTAAAAGCCTGAGATTATGTGCTTCAGGTAATGCAGGATGCCCATCCGGACTATGTTGAATAATGATATCTTCACAGCCAGCAACTCGTGCCGTATTAACCGCATTAAATACTTCAGCAATAGTTGATCTGCCCGTATCAATAAGTAAAGGTAAACCTTTTTGTGCTGCGTAACGAATTAAAGGGATATGTACTATGTTAGCAGATGCAATTTTTAATGCACAAGCGCCATGCTGAGTTGCAAAATCTACTGCAGTGAAATCGTATACCGAAACTATAAACGGCATGGATGCGTTTCTAACAATAGAGAATAATTGTTCATATTTTTCCAAGGGCATTGCCTTGCGCTCAATCAGTTCTCTATAATTCTCCTTTTTAATTTGACCATCTTTGGAAGTATAAGTTTCCAAAAGATCACTGGTAAGACAAATTTCAGGATCATTTAAAATTTCTGTTTTTAGTACAACAGGTTGCTGCGGAACCATTGTGCTCGCTTTTATAATCGATTCAACCATGTTCTTGGCAAGTTGATAATCACCATTGAAATAGCTGCCAACTTCAGCTAAAAAAATTGGTGGGCATTGAGTACTTACATTAAAATTCCCAAGTTTAAATTCTCTTTCCACAATAGTACCCTCATAAATTTAGAGTGATATTTTTAATAAATAGTGATCAATTAGTAGTTTTAAACCATTGGTAAGCTGTCGTTCATTTTTTTCAGTCTTCATAGTCCAGGTTCGGACCGGATCTTCTTTGGGTTTCAAATCAAAATTAATCCTGAAAGGATGGAAGCTCCATTGATGACATTGGTTTTGTATCAATTCTCCAATGGTTTCCTTGCTAAATACATTCCATCCTTTTTCCCACTCCCCTTTGCTCCCATTCTTCCTTTTTCTATGGGTTATTTCACAATCGACACCAAATTCATTGAAGGGTGACAATATATAAATTGTTGCACCAGGCCGGCAAGTCTTAAATAAATTTGAGAAAAATATTTGTAATTCAGATTCATCAAAAATGGACATAACCCCGACTACAGTAATAATATCAAATTGATGGTATAAATGTTCAGGTAATTCCAGAATTGAAGCCTTCAAAAATTCTTTATCCGGTTGTAATCTTTTGCACTGATCGATCAAATCATCAAAAACATCAATCCCTGTGTAGCGAAACTGGGGATAACAGTTAGAAAGAAAATAAATTAATTCGCCTGTGGCACAACCTACATCAAGTAAAGAAATTGAGTTGCCCCTTGTTTCTTGGGCGATGTAGAAATCGAGGAATTTAAAAATTTCCTTTGGATTTTTTGACCATCCCTCCGTGATGTAATGTTGAAAATTCTGGTAATTAGCAGACATAATTAGTACCCCTAGAACAGTTTCCCTTTTGTGAAAGCAAAAATTCACAAAATTGTAAATCAAGCTTTGTATCAACATCGATACTGTCCTCTATGCTCATCACATAGGGTAAGCAAGGAGACTGATAAAATTTTAATTGCTCAAGAAAATCCGTGGTTTTTAAAGCGTAAATAGCTCCATTTTGCCTATACACTTCTTCCAAATCCTGAGTTCTCCTTTCCACATCATCTAGACAAGTATAGGGCAAAGCTTCCTTATCTTTGATTCGAATACACTTCCCAGGGTGATGCTCAACTTGGCAAACACTCATAGCACTCTTCATCTTTGAGGCTAAAAATTGTTCTAAGCATTGTTTTAAATGAAATGATGTCCTTAATGGAGAAGTGGGTTGCAATAAGACAATGTAGTCAGGGAAATAGTTGGTTTCGCTGAACATTTCTATCACATGTTTTACAACGTACTCATTGGATACTGTATCGCCAGCCAATTCCACTGGCCTATTGATGACCTTTGCTCCAACACTATGGGCTACACCCGAGATCAGATTATCTTCAGTCGATACCACAACATCCGTAATTAAATCACAATGGCTAGCAGCATTTATAGTATGGACTAACAAAGGCTTACCTCTTAAATTTAATATATTTTTACGAGGTAATCTCTTTGAGCCCCCGCGGGCAGGAATAATAGCCAAAATGTTGGGTTTATTAAAATGATAAATCAACTCATATCCTTGATGTTTTGTAACTATTCATTTATAACTTCTGCCATTAAATTAAGCTTCGATAATCCTAAATCAAATGGATATAAGAAAACATCAGTTTCTTATCCACTCCCTCACGGTCGCGGCTCAGCCCCCTTAACTTAATACCTCCCCCACAAGTGGGCTGAATCTTCTACACATTTAGAAACCCAGTCCAGCCCTGTTCTCCGACACCCCGCTACTTGTCAGCGGGGCGTCGGCAGAGATGTGATCAAGAGACAGCACTGAAGAGGAAGGAATGCACTAGGAGACCTGATGCCTCAATACCCACTTTCCATTATCAAAAGCCCAAAGATGTGGTGATCTGAAACGATTGGTTAATCTTTCAAAATATTCCCTGTCCATTTTGGGTTGTTCAAATTGCTTAACAGCTATGGGTAGTTTGTTTGAATCAATACTTAAATATTCAAAATTCTCTTTTTCAAATCGCTCTGGATATTCACCATCAAAACGTTTGACCAAAGCAACCCCTTCCTCACGAACTAATTCACCATTACGAATTTCTTGAGAACTATCATAAGTAGCTCGGCCAATTCCAAATTTGATAAAGGTTGTGTAATAGTGCAAGTCATCAATTTTGTCATCGATACCACTGTATTTACTATACGTCCCGGCAGTACGCTCAGGTGAGGGGGTAAACCCACCATGATTTACTGCAAAGTAATAACACTCTTGCGGATGCCATGGTAAATAATATCCTAGATACTGCACTTCTATCTTTTTCTCAACCAGTTTATTGGGATTAGGTGGGATATAAGGCTGTAACTCTACTTCAGTTAAACCAAACTCTTCTTTCAATTCAAGCGCTGATATTCCAGAAAGGTAGATATTAGAAATGTCATTAGCAGTGAAATAACTGATGTCTTTCGTTGCTTTATCATTTTCCTTTGCGTTGTTACCATATTCTGATGGATTCTCTCCATAAAACACTAATGGAATATTCAAGTCCATTGCAATTTTAGGTGGAAAATACATTTGACCAAGGATAAAAGGTTGAAATGGATGGTATAGCTTTTCAAGGGCTAATCTTGTTAATAGTCTATGTACCTGGCCATTGGGAGTAAATAGATAGTTATCGAACCCGGCATGAATCCAAGCCTGGAAGTTATTCCATCCCCAAGAGGTATAAATATGGGGAGCCCAAGTGACTGTTAATGGATTCATTCCATATTCATATTTCAGCATATACGCAGTATAAAAGCTGTCTTTACCACCTGAACCGGGAATAAGGCAATCATAATGCCCGGTTTTACTGCGGTATTTGTCACATAATTCTTTTAATTCCTTTTTCCTTTGCTCCCAATCAATTGCTTTTTTCTTTTCCGCTATTCGGCAAGCAGAGCAAACACCTTCATCATCAAAATTGATAGTAGGCTTTTTGGCATTAATAGTATGTTTGTATTCCTTTTCTGAGTTAGGTTTCTGATTGCTATAAGTACATCTGGTACAAAATGTTACCTCACTTGGCAAACCATAAAGCACTTCTTTTGGCTCACTATCAAGTTTGTATTTAGCAAGGTTAACTTCTCCTGGATAGATAATCATTAAATTGAATCTCCAATAATATTCATTAATAATTTATGCTAATACAATTTATCCTGTCCTAATTGAAACCGTTAGGCATTAAATTGTTAGTAAATTAATTTGAACAGCACATAAAATCAATTAAGTAAATTTATAAAATATAAAATTACTCAAACTATTCCATTTATATTCTCTGATTATTCACCAAAAATCTGATGAATTAAATCCATAGTTTTTAAGCTGTCTTTCAAGGTTATGGCGTTATTCTCCTCTCCTCGAACTCCCTTACAAACTTCAACAGCCTGCTTATAAAATCCTGCTTTAAATTGTTGATCTACATCATCTAGTGCTAAATCATGTACTGTTCTTTCATTGATATTTTGATAACGTGCTTTTTCTAAAGGCTGCATTGTCCAACGGATACTTGGAGTGCTGACACTACAAGCCCAAGGACCAGGTCCTTTCCAAATACCCTCGTATAATGCGTGATCTCCACTATCAAATTCTATATAGCTAATCACAATTTGTGATTCTTCTTTTTTCCAGGGAACGACAGGAATCACTTTAGTTATTTCACCTCTTGCAAAAAAGCGAATCAAATCAATAGTATGGATTGAGTTAGCATACATAAACTTTTGGACAACCTTCTCTGGATGCTGGCAAGCTCTTGCTTCGTCAAAGCTTTGTTGATCCTGGATATGGATAAATCTCTTATCAGCATTTTTCACATCAAGGCGCTCACGGATCTGCATTGAGCTGGAATAAAATCTTCTGTTGAGTCCTACATAGACTGGTCTGGCAGATGTTAATGCCGCCTCAGCAATATCATGAGCATCCATCAAATCATATCCTGCTGGCTTTTCTAGCAGCACAGCCCAATCATATTGAAAACATTGTTTAGCTACTTGATTAGCTTCAAGCTCGGGGACAGCAACTACTACTAAATCAGCTTTAGTTTGATTATTTAATTCCTCAATAGAGTTTGCGACATAAGGAATACCAAACTCACTCGCCAAAGCAGCTGCTTTTTCATATGTTCGACTTAATAATCCTGTTACCTGAACTCCTGGAACAGATCGAAATGCTTTAATATGCTCACGACCCATTCGACCCGCACCTATTATTGCAACACTTAAATCCTTCATAATTACCCTTTATAAACAGTTAATAAGCTTTTCGAGGTACTTTTTTAAGCTGAATTAATTCCTTAACTAAGTCATTAATTCTATGAGCTGATTTGCCATCTAAATTACCCCATTTTCCTTTTTCAATTTCTAATTGTTTCTTTATAACCATAAATTGTTCTTGCTCATTCATGGTACTTATAGTTCGTTTAAATTCTTCTTTAGTGCATGCATTCAGGACGCCACTGACTTTTTTATAATCTGAAAAATCGTAATAAAACATATCGTAATTAATCGTTGGAACACCGCATGCTATCGCCCAACGAATCGTAGCCGATGCAAAAGCCAAATAAATATCAGACAACGCGACTAACCGAGCTGTATCTATATGAGCGACTAAAATATTTTTTTCCGAAAAATAATTGGATAATTCTAAAAAATTTGGATGAGGTCGAAAAATAATTTCATAATCCTCTCTAAATACCTCAAGGCATTCGACAATGAAATTCACTGCATCTTCTGCGTCCTCAAAATCAAAGCGAGGAGGGTTAGCTGTAATCTGATTTGGAAAACCACCGATTAGAAAAAAAGGTTTATTACTTTCTATACCTAGATCCTGATACAATTTTTCTCTTTCATTTTCTTTATTCAAGTAATAATAAGCCAAATTATCATCATAACAGGCTCCAGTAATTTTCATTTTAGAAGCAGGCAATCCACTACTACAATAATACTCAAACATTTGTTCGTTTTCGATGGCTATCACATTAGCATACCCACTGTTCATCATCCAGGGGTCAGGCGGCGAAGACCTGGTTATGAGATGGGCAACAACATGTTCTCCAGGGAGTCTTAAAATTTTTCGCGTTTTATCTTTCATGACCCAAGAACGACATAAATTTCCAATTACCCTATTTAAAATATGATACTTTACTTGGAACTCATCCCGGTTCTTTAAAGCTTGAAATGCTTCACTCTGATTTGCAATGGTATAAGGAAGAATTAGGCTAGGAACTTCTAATGAGTGACCAGATTTTATTATTAAAGGGCTCACGTTACCAACAATATCTTCTGGCAGGATAATTAATTTGTATTGGCCTGATTTTAGAATCTCTTTAAAGTTTGAATAATTTTTTTTATAGCTTTTCGGTACGATAATATAAGGCGCAAAATAATGTACTGTATTTAATAGGGAAGATAAAATCCTTATATACACTTTAAATAGAAAAAATAACGGGGTTAGCTCCACCCCATGTTTTTTACCTTTTAATATATTTATCGCGTGATTGTGAAGCTGTTTAATCTGACTGAGTAATTTTCTAAGGCCGCGTTTTGAGTTAATGTGTCCTTTCTTCTGCTCCTGAGCATCATGTATTTCAGATTCAGAATCTATCAAAAATTTCTTGTCGGAAACCTCCATTCCATCAATTTCACCAGCGTCGATACTGTTTTTAATCTCTTTTAGAACTATTAAATCATGAGTAAATGAATTAACACCACAAAAAAGAATAAAGCATTGATAACCAAATTTCTTAAGGCTAATGGCAGCTCTCTTCATTCTACGAAATCAGACAATCTCTGAACCACAAACAATATTTTGGAGGATTCGGCTTGAGGAGCATGCATATCAATTAAAATTAAATAAGCCCAAAATGATTGAGGATAATTTCATATTTTTTAAATATTGTAAAGGTACCTCACGCTGGCTTCCTGGCAAAATCATACGTTTCATATGGAGATTACCAATCTACAATAATAAAGTTAAATCGATTCAACTGGCATAGGATACAGTCTCTCCACCCAAAGATAATAAACTACCAAAAAAACAGCCAATACAAATAATGCCAATAATGTTGAAATTTTTTGTGTCCAATTTAATAGTACTAAATAAGCAACTAGGCCATTGATGCTTAGTTGTAAAAATAATATTAAGCGAGTATCTAATCCGTATTGTTTTAATCGTTGGTAGGCGTGTTTTCTATGTGGGGCAAACCATTGCTCTTTATTAATGATTCTACGTAATAATGTAATAGTCGAATCAAAAAGAAAAAGGCTGTTTAGCATAAACCAGTAAAGAATAGGAATCTGATATTTTTGTTGAGCTATTAATGCCATAGAGAAAATAATTAACCCAAGAGAAGCACTCCCCACATCCCCCATAAATAACTTGGCCGGTGGAAAGTTGAATATTAAGAAGCCAGCTAAGCTACATATTAAAATCCAACAAAATTCTTGATAAATTAAGGCATGCTGTATATTGAAGAAGACCAAATAACATCCAAGCAAGAAAATAGCCTGCAATGTACAAAAACCATCCAGACCATCCATGAAATTAAAATGATTAATGGCCCAAATGGCCATGATAAAGATAAGCGGGATAATTAAATAGTCACCATTCAGTGAGAAAAGAATAAAATCCAATTGAGCTGATTTTACAAATATTGCGAGAATTAAAGCTGCAATACATTGGACTGCTAAACGAAATTTAACTGACAGATTATATAAATCATCAAGAAAGCTAACTCCACCTATAAGCAATACACTTAAAATGAACCATACCCATTCCGTATATGAGCTACCATTTGTATAACAAATAAAGGGTAAAACAAATAAAGACAAACCTATAAATATAATGCCACCTCCTCGAACAGTAGGCTGCAAATGTAAGGTCCTGGCATTGGGCTTGTCCATTAGTCTTGAATTTTGCGCAAAACCACAAAATAATTTTGTGCACACCAAAGAAAACAGTATAAAAATACTGCTAAGAATTATATTCATATTGATACCAAACTGCTGTTTTCTTCAAACCCTCGGATGAGTTAACTGGAGGCAGCCATCCTAATTCTGAAATTATCTTCTTATTGTTAACCTCTAGCGAACCTAATAAACGTGTATTTAAACCACTCATCCCTGAAATTTTAAACAAGCCAGCTAATAATGATGCTGGAAAACGAAACAACCTTAAATCAACTTTCATACTTTGGGCCAGGATAGATAATAATTCAGCTAAAGACCAAGATTCATTATCAGCTACAAGGTAGAGTTGGTTAGCTGCTTGGGGATGAGTCATGACTGTCAAAATCGCTGAAATTAAATTATCAATAAAAATAAAACTTCTCTTATTATTAATACTGGCAAAAGGCAATGGCCACCCTTTCTGCACCATACTCAGCAATTTTAAAAAATTGGCTTTTACCCCGGGACCATAGACTAATGGTGGCCTTAAGATCACGACTTCCATTCCACTATTTCTACTGATTTCTTGCAAATAACATTCTGCATTCAATTTACTTTGGGCATAAGGGTCTGTAGGTTGGACAGTACTTTCTTCTGAAAAAGGGCTATGCGCTAAACTCACTTCGCCATTCACTTTAATAGTACTCAAAAATACAAATCGCTTTACCTTATGTTTTGCAGCCTGTTCTGCAAAATTTTTTGTGGCAATACTGTTTACCTTGCAATACTCATTGAGAGAAGATAAAGCATCGTCCTTCATAATATGAACTCGGGCAGCCAGATGGATGACGATATCAACCCCCTCTAACGCTTCTGTCCAATCGGGCACTTCTTCCAATTTGTTAATTTCTACCTGTTCGGCAAGCATGTATTTATTTTTTTGCCAAACAGCACAACGAACATCATATCCTGCTGCTACAAGGACAGGAACCAAACTGCTTCCAATAAATCCTGTAGCACCTGTAACTAATACTTTTGTCACTTATATTACCTAAATTTAGGCCTCAACCACCGTTATGTTTATCAAAGCTCAGGAGATTGCCCGCAGTGTCCCACAGAACACTGGATTCACGAACAAATGCGCGACCTAATGAGCTGAAACGGCAATTGAAGCTAATTCCTAATACTGTTTATGATTGAGCAACCCCGCAAGGTATTGTCCATAGCTACTTTTACTTAATTCCTTTGCTCTATATAAAAGCTCATCATCATTAATAAATTTCATACGCCATGCAATTTCTTCAGGGCATCCAATCTTTAGACCTTGGCGCTGCTCAATAGTACAAATATAGTTACTGGCCGATAACAAAGTTTCTGGAGTACCCATATCAAGCCAGACAAATCCTCTACCCAAAATCTCGACATTTAATTTATTTTCATGCAAATAAAATTGATTGATATCTGTTATCTCAAGCTCTCCTCTGCCAGATGGGTTTAAACTCTTGGCAATTTCTATGACTTGATTATTATAAAAATATAATCCGGTAACTGCATAATTAGACTTAGGCTCGGCTGGTTTTTCTACTATTGAAACAGCTTGTTGTTTGTCATTAAATTCTACTACCCCATAAGCCTGAGGTTTGTCTACATAATAGGCAAAAATAATTGCCCCATCTAATTTGGATTTTGCATTTTGTAATAATTCTGAAAAACCTCTACCTTGGTGGATATTATCCCCCAAAACTAAACAGACAGAATCTTCGCCAATAAATCCTTCTCCTAAAATAAATGCTTCTGCAATACCTCTAGGTTCATTTTGTATAACATAGCTAAATGAAACACCCCATTGAGAACCATCACTCAATAAATCTTTATACAATGGAAGATGTTCTTCTGTAGTGATAATTAGTATTTCTCTGATATTCGCCAACATTAATGTTGAGATGGCATAATAAATCATTGGCTTATCATAAACTGGGATTATATGTTTACTAATAGATTTTGTTAGAGGATAAAGTCTTGTGCCTGAACCACCCGCCAGGATAATACCTTTCATGATATGACGCTCACTCTCAATTTTCTCTTTGAAAACACTGTAACTGCTCACACTGCATCGCCACAATGCGCCTGCTCTAGTTTTTAGCTCGACCTGGGCGCAAATCTGACATGCACTAAAATTCAAGCCAGGTACCCTGAACAATTACTAAATACTGGTCGTAATATTATCAATTTTGTTAAAGTAATACATTAATTTATTTAATTAACTTGATAATACAATTTCTCTATGCGCGATTTTTGCACTCTCAATCCCGGGTTGATCAAATGGATTGATATTCCATATGACACTTTGAACAAATATTTTGTGTTCATACAGCGCGACCAAAGCCCCTAATGCATATGGAGAACAATCTGATAACATCAGATGGTTCATTGGCATACTGCCAGGGATATATCCATAAGGATTTTTAACTGCCTTAATTCCGTCGCTTAGTACTTTCATTTTATAATGACACATGGAATTAATTGCATGCTCGTCATTAGTTTTCAATGTAATAAAATCTCCAACGCATTGGTGTGTACCTTGGCATAGTAATTGAAAATAACTATGTTGTGCCTGGTTCCCTAATCCACCCCAGACTATCGGGCCAGTCGCATAATTGACTGCCCTCCCATTCATATCAACGGATTTCCCATTGCTTTCCATATCCAATTGCTGAATATAAGGAACAAAATACTCTAATTTTTTTGAATAAGTAAGGAGCAGTAAATTATGAATGTTCATAAAATTATTATTCCATATCCCTATTAAAGCCATAAGTACAGGAATATTATTTTTAAAATCGGTAAATTGAAGATGGTTATCGACATCATGGGCACCTGCAAGTAACTCAATAAATTGTTTATAACCAATGGCTATAGCAGTAATTAAATTAACTGCCGAACAAAAAGAAAAACGCCCTCCCACCCAATCCCAAATTGGCAAAACAGTTTTAATGCCCATTTGATGTGCCCTTTCTGGGTGTGCGGTTACAGCTATAAAATGTTGATCAATAAAAGCAACATCTTCGTACAATGCAAAAGCCTTCTTGGCATTTAATAAAGTCTCTTTAGTAGTAAAAGATTTAGAAGAAATAATAAATAATGTCGTTTGAGGATTAATTTTTGCAATGACTTGATTAAAGCTAACTGGGTCAACATCCGAGATGAAATGATAATGAAATTCTTTAGAGATATAATCAGATAAAGCATGAATACATAAACGAGGGCCCAAATCGGAACCTCCAATACCTATATTCACAATATCCGTTACTGGTAAACCTGAATAGCCAAGCCATCTCTTCTCCCTAATCTTATCCGATACTACTTTAATTTTTTCACGGGTGTTTATCACTTCGGACATTATATCCACACCATCAATCATTATTGATTTATAACTTAAGTCCCTAAGTGCGGCATGCAATGCAGACCTGCCTTCAGTGACGTTAACTTTCTCACCATTGATTAAGCCATCAATTTTTTCTTGTAATTGAACTTCATTTGCCAACTCAATAAGCAAATCAATGATGACTTGATTTACTCTTTGTCTGGAATAATCGTATTCAATACAATTGATCTGTCTTTTGCAATCATAATTATTGGGATCCACAACCAAGTGTGATTGGGAACTTGAATTTAAATGAACTCTATCTGCTTCTTTTTGAAGCAAACTCCATGATAATAATTCTGTCTGTCGCTTCATGCTATTTCTAATTATTAAATAAGGTCTATGTTAACTGATCGTATTCAAATTATTAAATATTAATTTCCTGTTTAGACTGGGCTAAGTAATATTGAATTGTATTTAATAATTTAGAAATGAAATCACCCTGAGGAACCCACGATAGTTCTTTTTGAATTTTACTATTGTCTATAGCATATCGCTTATCATGGCCCTTTCTATCTTCGACAAAAGTAATCAATGACTGATATGATTTCTCCATAGGCTTTAAATCGTCCATCATCTGGCAAATCATTTTTATCAAGCTTAAATTGTCCAGTTCATTATTACCACCTATATTGTAAACTTCTCCTTCAGTTCCCCTCTGAATAATGGTGTCTATTGCATCACAATGATCCATCACATAAAGCCAATCACGAATGTTAGATCCGGTTCCATAGACCGTAATGGGTAGGCGATGAATACAAGCCTCAACTACTTTAGGAATCAATTTCTCTCTATGTTGATTAGGCCCATAATTATTTGAGCAATTCGAAGTAGTAACAGGTAATCCATAAGTATGAAAATAAGCCCTAACGATATGATCTGAACTTGCTTTGGACGCTGAATAAGGCGAATTGGGTTGATATGAGTTTTTTTCAGTAAAGGCAGGTTCTTCTGCTTCTAATGAACCATAAACCTCATCTGTCGATACATGGTGAAATCGGCAGTTTGATTTATTCCACTTCTTTTCATTCAGCCAATAAATTCTTGCTGCTTCTAATAAAGTAAAAGTTCCAATAACATTAGTTTCAAGAAATATTTGCGGGTTATTGATGGAATTATCAACATGGGATTCCGCCGCAAAATGCACAATGGTATCAATCCCATGCAGTCTTAGTATTGATGAAACCACCTGTTTGTCTAATATGTCTCCTTGCACAAAAAAATGATTTTTACATCCCTCTACTTCATGCAAATTGGCTTTATTTCCAGCATAGGTCAGTTTATCCAAACTAATCACTTTGATTTCCGGATATTTATCAAGCATATATTTAACAAAATTACTTCCAATAAACCCTGCAGCCCCAGTGACTAAAAGATTATTTATTCGATTTTCCATAGTTCATCTCTTGTTTTTTAGTGAAATTTTCAACCACATCCGATAAATAATTTTTCCAACTGTGACACTGTATACCCAATATTCCTTCAATTTTTTGAGTATCAAGTATAGAATTCTTAGGTCTTTTTGCTTTGGTAACATACTGCTCTGATTTAATTGGATTTAAGTTCGTTAAAGCCAAAGGGATCCTTTCTCTTTCGCTATCCCCAAAAATACATTAGCGAACTCATACCAATTCGTAATTCCTTGCCCTGCATAATGATATATACCCCAAAAGTTGAACGTTAAATGACTAGTTTTCTGCACTATTTCTAATAGAACTCTTGCTATATCTTGCGCTGAAGTTGGTCTTCCCCATTGATCTGAAACGATATTCAATTCTTCTCTGGTTGATGCTAAATTTAAGATGGTTTTTACAAAATTCTTCCCATATTTACCAAACACCCAGCTAACTCGTAAAATAATGTATTTCTTTAGTTGAGATAAAATAATAGCCTGCTCACCTTCCCACTTGGTGCGTCCATAAGTGCTCAATGGATGAGGAATATCCGTTTCATAATAGGCGCCTTCCTTTTCTCCATCAAATACATAATCAGTTGATAAATGGATCAATGGGATATCCCGCAAACTGCAATAATCAACCAAATGCCGCACAAACTCAGCATTCACGATATGAGCCAAACTTGTTTCGTCCTCTGCATTATCTACGGCGGTATACGCTGCCGCATTAATGATAAGCTCGGGCTCAATTTCTGATAAAACCTGATGAACCTGGTCGAATTCAGAACAATCAAGTTCTCGCCTTGTGCAAGCGCAAATTTCATGCTCTGAAGAAGAAAACAACTTGATAACTTCTGTGCCGACTTGTCCATCAGCACCTATAACTATTATTTTCATTTAGGATTTATATCTCGGCAAAAGTTGAATATCAATTAAACTTAAAAGATTGGCTGCAGCATCTTTTGGAGATAATTGCACTTGTTCTCCTCCTAATGGCCAATCAATTGCTAATTGAGGATCAAGATAATTAATAGACAACTCACTTTCTGGGTGATAATAATCAGTGCATTTATAAGTAAAATCTGCTGTTGGACTTAGTACATAGAATCCATGAGCAAACCCTTTTGGAATCCAAAATTGTCTTCTGTTTTCACCGGAAAGAATTACTCCACCAATGGCCAAAGGTAGGTGAGTCTAATCGAATATCCACTGCCACATCAAAAACCTCTCCAGCCAATACAGAAACTAATTTACCTTGTGGTTGCTGACTTTGGTAATGGAGCCTCTTAACACACCTTTTTGGGAACGGGAAAAATTATCTTGAACAAAATGATCGGTGATGCCTAGTAATTCTTCATATCGTTTCGCTTGAAACGACTCATAGAAAAACCCTCGATCATCCCCAAAAATACGTGGCTCAATAACTTTAACTTCAGCTATTTTGGTATCTATAACATTCATCGCACACCAATAAGTGGAATATTAACCTTAAGCAAAGAGCAAATTAATTTCATTCAATAAATTTTGCCCAGCTTTCCCATCCAATGCTCCCCATTTACTACTATCTTTCAACTGAGCTGCCTTTATTTGCTCATAAAAACTTGTTTCTTTAGCTAGCTTTTGCAGAGTACTTGAAAATTCAGCGCGATTAAATACCGTAATAACACCACCCAAATTAGCATAGTCGTCATACTGATATTGATATACGTCATAATTAATAACTGGAATCCCGCAGCTAATAGCCATTCTAATGGTTGCAGAACACGTTGCAACAAACATGGCACTTAAAGGGATTATTTCAACAATATCGCCATAAAATACTTTGACTGGATAATTATTAATATATTCTACAGAGAGTGGGTTAATTCGAGGATGTAAGTTAATAATTATATTATATTCATCAGAATACTGTGCCAACTCCCCTAATAGATATCTTACTACTTCCGAATAATCTAAAAATTCCATAACATCCAGTCTACTATCGCATTGATTAGGCGGCAATGCACATAAAATCATAGGCTTATTCAGTGGCATATTAAGAGAACGATATAATTCTAGTCTATGAGAATCAGCATTTTGTAATTTCAAATACAATTCATCATTGTATAATGCTCCAGTCGATCTTAAATATTTTTCTTCCAAACCTGCCGCAATATAGTATTCCTTCATTGCATTACTCTCTATAGCAAGAAAATCTATCTTCCCACTATTTAATAACCATGGATTCTTGGGAGTAATATCAAACATTTCGTGGAGTAATATTAAATCCATGGGCAAGATAATCTGTCTATTTTTATAACAATGCACCCAATGAGGAAAGGCAATGGACATAATTTTATTATAAATTTTGGATAGAGAACGTGATGAATCTTGATAAAAAGACTCTGACCATTCTTTAGTATTTGCGATAGTAAATGGAACAATAATAGAAGGAATATTATATTTTTTTCCAATATGTACAATTAATTGGGTAAAATAAAATAAATTATGCTCGGGATAAACTAATAATTGAATTTCATATTGCTTTAAAATTTTGTCGATATAATTACTATAACCATAAGCAGAACGAGAAATTGGCGGTAAAAAAAATGGCAGTTTGTTCCATACTAACTTGTAGCAATAAATTAAGAAAGTAGCGAGCTTGTTATCCTTTTCAGAGGTTAAATTATTTTTGGAGTCCTGATTAATCAATTCTCTACAAAAATTGAAAATACTCCTAAGCATCAAGGCTACAGGCATTAATAAATAACTAATAACTTCTAAAATTTTTAATAATGATTTAAAAACTCCTCGTACGATCTTAATTTTAAATTTCTGTTTGAAATTAATTTGCTCTGAAACCTCTGGATCAAAGGAAGTGATATACTGAATATTCTCTGATTGGCATCGTTCAATATCTCGTTGAACTCCTTCATACTTTCTGTAAAAAAATACATAAGGTTGATAACTGCCATTTTGTTTCATTAACCGAGCAACACGTATCATTTCTTTAAAATGAGTAGAAATATGCACAAACAGCAAAGTATTTCTTTGGGGCTCATTATTCATATGATTTATATTGCATCCTATTCTTCTATTAATAGTTCCTGATTATTCACAGTCTTAGAAGTAAATGATTTTTTGGACTTAATACTCCAAGCCAAGTTTGGTCTTAATAAACCCTCTGGCCAAAGGCCTGACCAATCTCCTCTTACCCCTATAGGCAACTGATCATCAATGACTTGCATTGATAAACAATCCTTACATTTAATTTCTAGATTATTATCAAGGTCAGTAATTATAAGTGATATTACAAATTGACCTTCGTTTAAGAATTCTTTTGGAATAACCAAGGTTTCGTAATATAGCCCGGCTGTTCTGTGGCTTTGATGAGGATTTAATAAATTATCCATCGTGGAAAATAACTTTACTCCACTCAAAGAAGCAACGTCTAATCTAAGTGTTAGCCTGGAATTATTTCGTTTCACCTCAAATTGAGTTTGAACAGTTATGTCGTCATTTACCGTAAACTTATCTTGAACTTGTCCGACATTATTTAAAAGTTTCACTGAGTAAATTTGGATTGTATCTTTTATTTGGGGAGCACTTACTAGATTATTATACCAATCTTGCTCTCCACATAATGAGATTTTAACCGGTAAATCAGAGCTTAATTCGATTGGTAAGGTCTGTGAATTTTCTTTTTCCGGTAAATTATTTTCTTTATCCGGACTTGAGCTATTGGGTTTATTCGTTTCAATATCTTTTAGTTCAACAATTTTCCCATGAGATAATTTTATAACTTTCTTGCAGATTGACTCTACTGCATTCATATCATGACTGACAAAAATTACCGTGCGTCCATCATTTGCAACTTCAAGCATCTTTTCCTTACACTTTTTCTGAAAATCCTGATCTCCTACTGCAAGAACTTCATCAATAAGCAATATCTCGGATTCCAGGAAAGCAGCCACTGAAAATGCAAGTCGCATATACATTCCAGAGGAATATCGCTTCACTGGGGTCTCTATTTGACTACCTAGCTCTGAAAATTCAACTATTTCTTTAAACCGAAGATTAATTTGTTGTCTTGTCATCCCATTGATAGCAGCATTTAAGTAGATATTCTCGCGTCCAGACAATTCTGGATGAAAACCAGTCCCTACCTCAAGTAAGCTAATCAAATGCCCTCTATATCTAAATTCACCATAAGTAGGGGTAGTGATTCGCGATAGAATTTTTAATAGAGTACTTTTCCCAGAACCATTTTGACCTATTAATCCTATACGCTCACCAGGAGATATCTGGAAATTAATATCCCTTAAGGCCCAAAAAAAACCTGGAGGTAAGCCTTCTGTCTGTGCATCTGAAACAACTACTTTGGCTGAAGATTTCTGTAAATTTTCTTCATCAAGATCTGAGTTATTTTTCTTGCCGGGTAATAATTTTTTTACCTTTTTTGATATTTGTTCATAGATGGTCCCCTGCTGAGAGGCGCCAGCACCCAACCTATATATTTTACTTAAGTTATCTACTTTTAAAATCCAGCTCATAATGCATCTACTAAAGATTGTTCATATTTACGAAAAACATTAAACCCGACGATAAATACTATAATTGCAACTGAAAAACCAAATATAAATTGCTCTGGGTTTGGCCAATTTCCTTTTAAAGCATCTCGATAAGCACAAATTATCATACTCATAGGATTAAACTCATACCAAAAACGTAACCAGGGAGGCGTAGCAGAGAGTGGGTACAGAATTGGATTGGCGAAATAATAAAATTGTAATGCCAAAGGGACAAATAATTTTATATCTCGATATTTAGTACTAAACGGAGCTAACATTAATCCTAATCCCATAGCAAACATTGCTTGAATAGCAAATAAGAGTGGGAATAATACAAATAAATGATAATTGAGTTTATGGTAAACTGCGGCGCAAAGAACGATTAAACCAAACCCAACAAGATAGTCAACCCCCGCCGATAAAGTATAAGTTCCTCCCAATAATAATCTTGGGAAATAGATTTTACACACTAAACCAGCATTACCTTCTACCGATCCCATGGTTAAATTTATCATTGCCATAAAAGCGTACCATGGAATAATAGCTACCAAATAGAATAACAGATAAGGTAAACCATCAGTGGGGATTCTTATCATAAATCCGAATACAAAAGTAAACACACCCACAGTAATTAATGGAGATAAAACTATCCAGCCAAGACCTAAGATTGTTTGGGCATACCTGACCTTAATATCTCTTGCAGTAAAAACCCACAATAACATCCTGTAATGCCATAAATCTTTTATATAAGTTTTGAGAGGTTGGATATCACCAGCTTTAATCACTGTCTCATTTAATACTTTATTTTCATTCATAATAGTTACATAACCTCTGCGACATTCTGCTCAGATTTGAAAATATCAGACAAACAATGTATCACCCTATCGA
Source organism: Legionella norrlandica (assembly GCF_000770585.1). Taxonomy (GTDB): domain Bacteria; phylum Pseudomonadota; class Gammaproteobacteria; order Legionellales; family Legionellaceae; genus Legionella; species Legionella norrlandica. The sequence goes on from NZ_JNCF01000012.1 coordinate 44,518, forward strand.
TATCTCTAGAACTCAAATTAGAACCCGACGGAAGGCAAATGCCATGATCAAATAAATAATCGGAAACACTAAATTGCTCATCATGAGGATAATATTTGGATCCTGCGAATAAAGGCTGTCTATGCATTGGCTTCCAAGTTCTTCTGGCTTCTATATTAAATGGTTTTAATTGCTCAATAACTTCTTCAGGCTTTATCTTACTTAATATTGGTTTAATAACCAATGTCGATAACCAATGAGTACTAAACCCATTTTTTATCTCTGGCATCATCTCGATAAATGGATAATAATTCAAGGCTTGCTTATATCGATCAAAAATTTCTCGTCTTGCCTTGATACGTTTTTCCAGTACCTTAAGCTGTCCCCGACCTATTCCTGCAAGCACATTACTCATGCGATAGTTATAACCAACCACTGTGTGTTCATAATGGGGTACTGGTTCACGTGCTTGTGTTGATAAAAACCTTGCTCTTTGTATTAAACTCTCATCTTCAGAAACCAACATTCCACCGCCAGAAGTGGTAATAATTTTATTGCCATTAAACGAAAAAATTCCTAGCTTACCGAAAGTTCCACTATATTTATTGTTATAAGTGGCGCCCAAAGACTCCGCAGCATCTTCTATAATTGGAACATTGTATTCGTCGCACAATTTACATAAAGCATCGTAATTGGCGCTTTGCCCATATAAATTAACAATGATAACGGCTTTGGGCATTTTATTATTTGCTTTACTCTCTTTTAGCGCCCGCTCTAAAGCGACAGGAGACATATTCCAGGTGTCCAAATCTGAATCAATAAATACTGGAGTAGCTCCTTGATATACGATAGGATTCACAGTCGCTACAAAAGTAAAACTAGATGCAAATACAATATCTCCTGGTTTTACATCCAATAATACCAGTGCTAAATGAATGGCTGCTGTTCCTGAACTTAAAGCAACAGCGGATTTTATATTAATGTATTCTGCTACTTCTTTTTCAAAAGAATCCACATTAGGCCCTAACGGAGCCACCCAGTTAGTTGCAAAAGCTTCTTGGACATATTGTTGTTCATGTTCCCCTATATGAGGTGAGGAAAGCAGAATATTAGAAGACAATTCTCGTCGATGTATTAAACGCACCGGTCGATTATTCTCATCAATAACAGGAATATGATCCAATTCATATTCTTTCATCAAATGATAGGCATCTTGAATCGTTGCAGATACTGGGAGTGATTTTGAGGAATGTTCGGATAATTGCTCCAGGGTAGAGTCTAATGTACACCCTTTTAATAATAATCGTCTGATATCACCATCAGTAACCGTTCTAATAAAACGTTCATCACTATCTACTAAAAATAACACTCCTTGAGCAGTTGCATCTAGTCTGCCCAAAGCCATTTTTAAACTGAAATGTTTATTTACATATAACTCTTTGATAGTAATCATTTTATTCCTTTTATACTGCGGGTACACCTTTCACAGTAGTGTTTTCTTTTACATCTCTTACGACTACTGAGCCAGCACCAATTATTGCTCCATCGCCTATAGTCACGCCAGGCAAAATGACTGCTCCAGCCCCGACCAAAACTTGCTCTCCAACTTTAACTCTTCCGCCTAAGGTACTATTAGGAGCAATATGTGAATAAGAACCCACTATCACCTCATGATCCACAATAGCACTGTGATTGATAATGCATCCTTCTCCTACCTCACAATCAGGACCAAGTATTGCTCGTGCTGCGATAAAAGAGCCTAAACCAATGCGCGCAGACTTGGCAATGATGGCAGCAGGATGAATAATTGTAAACAAGCTTGTTTTGGAATTCATCAGTTCAATAACATTTTGTCGTGCTTGGTTATTTCCAATACTAACATGAATAAGACCAGCATAATCAACCAAACTCTCCGTTGTTGAATCAACCAAAACTCCACATAATTCTTGACCTAATAAATTCTTGTTATCATCGCAAAGCAAAATCTGTAAAGAAGGATGAGTAATTGATAGCGCATCAATGACCACTTTACAATGTCCACCACATCCTATTATTTTTAATTTAGTATGCATTGCATTTATTCAAAATTTGTGAATTTAAAGGGATAGATTTTAATAATTGATAACATCTTTCACTGGTATTTCCATCACCATAGCAATTAGAATATGCCATCTTGGGTTTAGATAACGCTTCTTGTAGGCCAGCTAGAACAGCATCGTACGTCACATCAACATCGATGACATTGTCACTACGCTCTCGTAAATTTTGCCTGCTCCCAACATTAACAACTATTAAATTAAAAGAAGCCGCTTCTATGATACCACTGCTCGAATTACCTAACATCACATCAGCATTTGCCAGACAATCTATAAACTCTGCTCGATATAAATGCTTAATAATTCTAACATCCGGATGATGAATAAACTCCTGAATGGCCTCTCTAATTAAATGCCCGCCAGTATCAGAATTTGGCTCCAAGCAAATAATTTGTAAATCAGATGCGAGTGCTGCCCGAATCACGCCTTGGAATTGGATTTTAATAGTGTCAATTTCCTGGACAACTGGATGGTAAATCAACAAACAGATTTTCTTATTAGGATCAAATCCATATCGTTGATTAAATACATTTCGTGAAGCCGTTTTATATTGTTTGATTTCGTCCAGACCTGGCGCACCTACTTGAAAAATGGTTTCTCTTTTTTCTCCCATTCTAATCAAACGTTGTTTAGATACTTCTGTGGCAACAAAATGATAATGGGATAATTTAGAAATAGCATGCCTTACCATTTCATCAACAGTTCCGGAGCGTTCGCCTCCATGCAGATGCACTACTGGAATATTTAAATGAACAGCAGCGATTGCCGCAGCCAGCATTTCTCCGCGATCACCTAATAATAAAATAATATCAGGGCTTTCTCTTTCAAATACTTCAGTTAAGCCCAACAGTTCATGTCCGATAGCTTTCGCCATAGAACCATGTTGAGTATTAACAACATCCACGGGAATGATACCGCATATTGGAAACCGATCTGCTTTAATTTCATCAACTGTGTTCCCATATAGTGCATCGAGATGCATACTCGTGACACAAATCGATAAATCGATGTCTTCTGCCTCATGCAACTTTTTAAGCACTTCTCGCATCAACCCGTAATCAGCGCGTGTGCCACTAACATAAATTATTTTTCTTGTCATTGCGCTTCAATATGTTCCCATAATAAAGTACTACCTGCAGGCAAACTCTGACACAATCGTGCGCCCACAACTTTTGAAATTTCTGAAGGAGCTATTCCTGTACCTGGTCTTAATAAGATCAAGTCATCTTTACTGATTTGAGCTCCTTTTAACAAATCATGCTTTAAGGTCACACTCCTTCTTACCAAAGCTCTTATAGGTAATTCATTATCCGATGGTTTTTTCTCTCCATCACCTAAAACGGTTTCAACCTCTCTAATAGATTGCACCAAATTTTTCATTTCCTCTGGATTCATAGAGGCAAGATGATCTGGTCCTGGAAGCGATTTATCCATTGTAAAATGCTTTTCTATTACACAAGCGCCCATTCCTACAGCTAATGTTGGTACCAAGATACCCAATGTATGATCCGAATACCCCACTGGCAATTGAAATGCGTTAGCTAAAGTTTGCATGGCTTTCAAATTTACGTCTTGATAAGCAGCCGGATAATTAGAAGTGCAATGCAGCAAAACCAGATAATCTGATAAAGAGTTCCCATAATATGGCTTTACTGTATCTATGGCCACTCTTACTTCTTCCAAATCACACATCCCTGTTGAGATAATTAAAGGTAATTTTTTACTAGCACAATGTTGTAAATAAGGTATATTGGTAATTTCACCAGAAGGGATTTTTAACCTTTTTACCCCTAATGAAATAAGAAAATCGATGCTTTGTTCATCAAAGCCAGTTGACATAAATTCAATGCCCAGTGAATTGGCCAATTCACTTAATAAATAATGATCATCTTCTGAAAGCTCCAATGCTTTAAGCATTTCATATTGTGTTGCAGACTCTGGCGCATTATTTTTTTGATATTCTGCTTTCCCTACTGTTTTATTAACTAAGGTATCGGCTTTAAAAGTTTGAAATTTTACTGCATCTGCTCCGGACTCCTGTGCAGCATGTATCAATTCTTTCGCAAGCTGAAGGTCACCATTATGATTTACCCCTGCTTCTGCAATTATAAAACAATTCATAATAGTATCTCTTCTTTAAGTTCTATTAATTTTTCTACTAAAGCCCAATCCATCAATGTATCAACATCTATAGATTCACTTGGACTATCCATAAGTAAGGCTTTGGTGGGATCACTATAAAATGACTTATTAGACATTATCTGCTTAGCAGTAGCTATATAAATTGCACCATTTAATTTAAAAATGGGTTCACTGTCTTCAGAAATTTCGGATGTTTTAAAAATATTAGGAAGACATAAGTTACCTTGATCATCTAATGTTCTGTACCATGAAGGTTTGAAGTTTACTTTATTAATTGATACAACACTATGGCCTATCTCCTTGTGCATTAGAACTGCCCTGCTTATTGTCTCAGGTTTTCTAAAAGGGGAAGTAGGTTGTAATAATAAGACGCTATCAAAATATACATTTATTTTTTTATATTTATCCAATAAGTCAATCACAGCATCCACTACATTGGCTGAATCATCCGCTAAACACTCAGGTCTTAGCCAAGGAACAGAAGCTCCATATTGTATTGCAATATCTGCTATTTCCTGACTATCGGTAGAAACTACGATTTGGTCACAGCAATTTGCTTGGAGAGCAGCCTTAATAGTGTGTGCAATGAGTGGTTTACCAGAAAGCAATTTTATATTTTTTCCAGGCAGTCTTTTGGAGCCAGCTCTAGCTGGTATTATGGCTAATACTCTCACTTCATGTATCCTAAATTTGTAAAAATTGCTTGATGATTTCTAACCCTACTTCTCCACTTTTTTCCGGATGAAACTGACATCCATAAATATTCTCATCTTTTATTACAGCACTAATTGCCTGGCCATCGTATAAAGTATCCGCTAATCGTTTCTTAGGATCGCTTGGCACAACCATATAGGAGTGTACGAAATATACAGATGAATTGGCGGGCACATTTTTTAATAGGGTGTCGGACCAATTTTCGCCATAAGAAGTGGTAACCAATTTATTCCAGCCAATATGTGGAATTTTATGTCGTTGTCCGTCAATCCCATGCAATGGGATGCTTACTACTTCTCCAGTGATTAAATCAAGTCCATCATGTTCACCAAATTCCATGCTCTTAGTCAGCATCAATTGCATACCAAGACAAATCCCTAAAAAAGGCTTGCCACTCCGTGAGAATTGTTTAATGGGATCTACAAAATTTAAATCAACTAATCCCTTCATTCCATCCGCGAACGCCCCTACTCCAGGTAAAACTAATCGATCAGCTTTCATAATGTCTTCTGGAGTATTTACTAAATTAACTGAGGCATCAAAATAGTGAAATGCTCTTGCTACGCTTAATAAATTACCAATACCATAGTCTACAATTGAAACTGAACTCATACCGTTCTCACATGAATACCTTTAGCTAATGCATAATTTCGAATTTCGGACAAATCAAGTCGCTTATAATGCAATACATCAGCCATTGCAACAGCATCCGCCTTAGCACCATAAACCACATGAGTCAAATCTTCCAAACATCCCATTCCACCACTTGCAATCACTGGAATTGAAACCGCTTCAGACACTTGTTTCACTAATTCCAAATCAAACCCCTTGCGTGTACCTTCCTGATCGATGGAGGTTAATAATATTTCACCCGCTCCAAACTCCTCTCCATTAGTGGCCCAGTCGACAACATCCATACCTGTATGTTCTCGACCATTATCTGTCATTACTTCCCATCTGCCATTTGGAGTTCTCTTAGCTTCGATTGATAAGACCATGCATTGTGAACCAAATCTTCTCGCTATATCGGAGATAAGACTAGGATTTTTTGTTGCAGCAGTATTAACAGCCACTTTATCTGCCCCACAACGCAGCAATTGCTTTACGTCATCAACACTCCGAATCCCTCCTCCAACAGTGATTGGGATAAAAACATTTTCAGCGGTAATTTTTACAATTTCTGACAAATTATTTCGCCCATACAAAGAAGCGACTGTATCCATATATATTAATTCATCAGCACCTTGAGCATAGTAATGCATGGCATATTCATTGGGATTTCCAACTACTCTTAGGCCTTCTAAATGTACCCCTTTTATTAAATTGGGACCTTGATATCAAGCCTTGCAATCAATCGAACATTGCTCATCAAACAGTCTCCAAATATTCACCAATCATCTTTTCAAGATTGGTTACCTGATACCGTAATTTCCACTGTCCATCTTCTTTTCTCCATAAATGGGGGGATCTGAAAGTATCTGCTAAAGCCATAAAATAAGCTCTGTCCATAATCGGTTGCTCAAACATTGTAGAAGCAACAGGAAATTCTTTAGGATTGATACTTAAATACTGAAAAATTTCTTCAGCAAAACGTTCAGGAAACTCTTGATCAAAACGCTTCACCAAGGAAACCCCCTCTTCGCGAGTGATATCCCCTGAGCGTATCTCTTGTGAAGCATCGTATGTTGCTCTTCCTATCCCGAATTTAGTTAAGGTAGTGTAGTAATGAAAATCATCAATCTTGTCATCAATACTATTATATTTACTATAAGTTCCAGGAGTTCGTTCGGGAGAAGCCTCAAATCCCCCATGTTCTACAGCATAATAATAACAACTTTGGGGATGCCACTTTAGGTAATATCCTAAATAATGCACTTCCACCTTCTGTTCTTCAATTTGTTGCGGATCAGCAGGTAAATAAGCGTCTAAATCATTATCATTTAAACCAAAATCACTTTTTAATTCTTGGACAGAAGTACCACCTAAAAAGATTTTACTTTTATCTTCTGCAGTAAAATATTTCCAGTCTCTTTTAGCAGACTCAGTATCTGCAATAGGATTACCATACTCGGCTTCATTTTCACCATAAATTACCAATTTGATTTTATGTAATAACGCCATTTTAGGTGCATAGGCTTTTTGACCTATCATAAACGGTTGAAAAGGGTGGAATAAATTTTCAACCGCAAGTCTAGTTAATAATCTATGCACTTTTCCATTAGGTGTGAATAAATAATTATCAAAACCAGCATGTATCCATGCTTGAAAATTTCTCCAACCCCAAGGAGTATACATATGAGGAGCCCAAGTTACTGTCAATGGATTCATACCATATTTATACTTTAAGATATGGGCGGCATAAAAACTATCTTTTCCTCCAGAACCTGGAACAACGCAATCATAAGAACCATCATTGCTTCTATATCGATCACAAAGCTCTTGCAATTGCTTTTCACGTCCCTTCCAATCGATGATTGATTTTTTTCGTTCTGCTACACGGCAAGCATCACAAATACCATTTTCATCAAAATGTATAGTGAGTTTCTTGGATTCTTTTTTATGTTCATACTCAACAGCAGAATTAGGTCTTTGATTTGAAATAACACAACTTCTGCAAAATTCCACCTTATTGGGTAACCCATATTTAGCTTGAAGCTTCTCTGCAGGAAGCTGAAAACTTGCTATATCTATAGGCTTTGGTGCGTAAATTTTGCTCATATCAATTCCTATCCGGACATTAGTTATTTAATAAAAACGGCAGTATACAATAAAAATCTCAGGTATTAAACAAGTCCTATTTTCAGAAGCTAAATCGTATAAAACAAAAATTCTTAAAATCAATAGTCGCCAACTACTCCTTTTAGAGATATACTCGATGAATCGAATTAAAGTAGGAATTTTGCATGACCTTGAAGGCCATGTATAACCAAATTGCTGAAAATTATGCAACGGCTAATCGCTTTGGTTCTATTAGCGAAAGTCATCACGTTGCCATTGAACAGATCAAAAAATTTCATTTGGGATTAAAGCCCCATTATAAAGTTCTTGATCTGGGCGTTGGTAATGGTTCTTTTTTACAAAAATTACATCAGTTAATGCCAAAAGCAGATTTCACAGGAATTGATGTATCATCAGAAATGTTGAAACGAGCGAGTAAAGTGCTTCCTCTAACCACTATTGAAGGCAGTGCCGCCGAAGCAAATAAATTTTTGCCTGCCCATAGTCAAGATCTGGTTGTGGCCCATTTCATCAACGCCTATATTCCAATTAACGTACTCTTTGATGAAGCAAGATACTTAACTCGTGCCAATGGACATTTTTCTTTGATCACAACCACTTATGATTCATTTCCTGTGGCTCAGCAGCAACTAGCTCAGTTTATTGCTCAAGATACAATCTTAAGTAGGGTTGTTGGCCATTATTATAAATCTATAATTAAAAATACCACTGTTGCCACCAATCGTGAGGAACTTTTGCTGTCTTTTAAACAACACCAATTCGATACCCTGAATCATCAACGTATTGAAATACCCATCACACTTAATAATATAGATGAATTAGCCTTGTTTGGGATTGAAGGCACATGGTTTCTTAATACCTTATCTATACGGATGCTACCGAAGTATTTTTTAATTCAGCGTCTTAAAAGGCTTTTCAGCAAAATATTTACATTCCCTTATCATGACACCCATATTATTGATGTAGTTCTTGCCAAGAAATGATAACCTTGAATTGTAGCTTAAGATTATAACCTAATGGCAAAGTGCTCCATGGATTAATATTGAGTCATGAGCTCGGCCTATGTTAACCAATTGATATCAGGATGAGGTGTGAAAGTGATTTCTCAAGCAGTTAAAAATTATCTTCCCGAATTAAACCTTCGCCAAAAACAAACTAATAACATTATTTTTATTACATTCTGGAGCCAGTTTTCAGTCTATGCACTTAACACAGTTCTAGTTTTATTTTTAACTCGTCCTTTGCTATCTCAAGGGTTAGGCTATAGTCAGGCAAAAGCTTATGCCTTTATTGGTGTTACCCAGGCCACAGGTTACTTAATGCCTATTTTAGGTGGGTATATGGCAGATAATGTCGTTGGGGTGAGAAGATCAATTCTTCTCGGCAGCATTATGTTGGCCTGTGCTTATTTATTAGTCATGCTAAGTGGCTACACTATTAGCTCTCTTGGGGATCAATTATTTATTATCGCTTTTGCCTTTATTCCAGCAACGAATTCTTTACTGATGGGCACTGCATCAAGTATGGTTTCTCATATTTATTCTGATGACGCTATTAAAGCCAAATCGGCCATGACTTACTATTATATGGCGATTAATGTTGGTGCATTACTGGCAACTATAATTGCTCCTGCATTATTGGAAAGTCGTTATGGACCACTGTCTGTACTTACTTTAACTTTTATTGGCAAATCAATTGCCGCTTTGAATTTCGCGAAGCGTTACTCAATTTATGACAGTGTTATTTGGGGAAAGGATAAATCCAAATTTTATAAGCAAGGCATACTCAGTCTGCTCATCTATGTGGCGGCTATTTACTCCCTTACTTTATACGCCTATACCCATGTTTACATTGCCAGCACGCTAATTAGTGCGGGATGTGGCTTGGGAATTCTCTGGTTTTTAACTAAAACCATCATGCTCAGAGGAGAAACACGCAGCAAGCAAATGATAGCGGTATTATTGATTATAGAAGCAATCGTGTTTTTTATTATATATAATCAAATGAACAGCACTCTGGTTTTGTTTGCTGAACGCAATTCTGACCTGAGTTTTCTTTGGTTTCAAATTTCTCCTGCTCAATACCAAATGCTAAACCCTTTGCTCATTTTACTGATTGGAAGTCAACTTCCCCGCTTCTACAGATTTTTTTCGCGTTTTACGATCCCCTATCAATTTGCAGCCGGTACGATTCTCTCTGGTATTGCCCTTCTGATTATGGCCTTTGCTGCTCAAAATGCAACAAATGGCATCGTTAATGGTAACTACATTGCTTTAACCTATATCCTCATTTCAATTGCTGAATTATGGGTCAGTGCCATTGGTCTTAGTATGATAGGACTATATTGTGATAGTCGTGCTATAGCCTTTGCTATGGGAGTGTGGTATCTGGCCAGTTCTATGTCTAATGCCATTTCTGGTCGTGTAGCCGGGTGGGTCGCTATACCAGAAAATATTCATTCCGCCATTGAAAGCTTACCTTATTATAAAAATTATTATTTAATTATGGGAATCTGTGCATTAGGGAGCGGTATCCTGATGTATTTTGTAGCTTATTATTTACACAAGATAATGAAAAGACGAGGGGTTCAATTAGTATAAAACTAAAATTATTTTTAGGGCGATAAGCCATCCCAGGCAGAGATCCCCGCTTTCTGGGATGGCACACAAAATGAGTCGATCCCGCTGAGCTGTCAGCCAATTGATGAGGTATCGAGCCCTAAATTGTCTCGTTTGAAAACTCGATCTGCTCTATAGCTTGAACGAACCAATGGCCCTGAAGCCACTTCAAAAAATCCTTTTTGCAAACCTATCTGACGCAACTCAGCAAAGACTTGCGGCGTCACATAACGTGCAATAGGGAAATGATTTTTAGTAGGCTGCAAATATTGCCCTAAAGTTAAGATATCCACATGATGGGAGCGCAAATCATCCATGGTTTGAATGACCTCCTCATCAGTTTCGCCTAAGCCCAACATCAAACTGGTTTTCGTTAAAACATCTGGACGATATTTTTTGGCAAAAGCAAGGACATTTAGAGTTTGCTGATAACCTGCCCGATTATCTCTTACAGGATGAGTTAAGCGTTTTACCGTTTCGACATTTTGCGCAAAAACATCGACACCACTGTCTAATAAAATGGCTACATCTCTCTCATTACCTTGAAAATCTGGAGTTAAAGCTTCGACTTTTGTTCGAGGAGAACGCTTTTTAATAGCTTGAATAGTTTGAGCATAATGATTTGCACCCCCATCAGGTAAATCATCCCGATTAACTGACGTTAGAACAACATAATCAAGATTCATTAACGCTACAGTATTAGCAGTATTTTCTGGCTCTTCAGGATCAAGCCAGCCATGAGGGTTTCCCGTGTCTACAGAGCAAAACTGACAAGCACGTGTGCATACTGCTCCCATTAACATTATAGTTGCAGTACCATGAGACCAACATTCTGAGATATTAGGGCATTTTGCTTCTTCGCAGACTGTTGCTAACCGATATTTTTGGACTTGTTCTTTAACCTGATGGTAAGCAGGAGTTGTCTGGTTAACGATACGTAACCATTTTGGCTTCGGTAATCGCTCATGATTTTGGCCAGATGATTTAACTCCATCTTTAATAGCTGTAATACCGTGTGATGTCTTATATTTTTTCCCGCTTTCCACGACAACCGGAATATCGATCAATTTACTCATGGCGCCACTCTGAAATAAAAGAGATGATGATCCCAAATCATAGATACAAGATCAAGTTCATTTACGAACAACAAGAATATCTCCCACTTTTTAAAATTTCAATCCGGCTCTATTTATAAATGCACTTCCTATTTATTTTTTTTGCCTGTTTTTGATTACTTCAAGCAAAACTTTTGCATGCGATCCATCACACCAAGGTGGGTTTTTGGTTTGTTTGCAATTGCAAAAACACACTTCCTCAGTCAATTCTGCTATAAAAGAAATGGCCTTATCACCGCAATTCTCTTTATCACAGAAAGGAGGTGTTTTACTTCCTCCACAGCCACACCACTTGTAACGATTTCCTTCTACGACCTCTACGGTAATTGGGAACAAATGTTTAAATTCTGAATCCTTATCCATAATACCAATTTCTCCACAGCCATAGATTAATACACTCTGCTTATTTAATTGTATGCTATAACTGCAAGATATTTAGAATTTACGATAAACTCTTTTTCCAAAACAAACTTAAAAGCAAGCCGGCAATACCCAATAAAATAATTACAAAGAGTGACAAAGCGACATTAGAAAAAGCATACGGATAAACTATTAACAGCAATCCAAAGGCTAAAATATATAACAAACCAATAGCAGTTAGTTTTAACTTAAATTTTGCAAAAAAATTAAGTTGAATGAGCATTGTATACAATATCATAAGCATGATTAGAGGCAGAACATACGTAATTTGATAAGCCAATTGATATAATGCGGCTTGTACTACTGGTATATCCTGATTATTTAACCATTGCTCAAAAACATAAGACCAATTCATCAAGCAAGTTTGTTGAAACATAAAAACCATCCATGCTAATAAACTAGCTAACGCAACACATAAATATTGAATAGAGCGATTTTTATCATATCGACCAGCAAAATAAAAAATAAAAAGACCTACCAACGCTGCGGGAAAACGAAACCAGGGAAGCGCTCTGAAAAATATATCAGGATAGGCTTGTTGAAAATAATGGACAATGCCAACTGTCAAAATAAACACTGAACCAGTAATCCATTGTGCTTTTCGATTTTCCATTAAAAATAATAAGGAAAAAAATGCAGCAATGCAAAATAACGAGCACGGTGCTATAGCATCAATTAAGGCTACAACGAAAATAAATTTGGCAGCAGAGGGACTGCCTATAATACCCGATTCGAATAAATTCGCATTCCCCCATCTATTTAAAACACTTTCCGTGGCCGGAGTTAATTTTCCATTTTTCTCAATTTCACTTCTACAGTATTTAATGGCATTTAAGAGAGTTTTTCCCGTTGTTTCCGCTGTAGCGTAACCAACCCAGCGGGAATTGCAAAAAAAGATAGATGGCACAGCAAAATCATATCTATTAAGCTCTGTTAATAAATAATTAAACCGTTCCAAAGCTTTTTTATCTTTATTAATAATATAGCGCTCTACATGCAGCCAAGGGTACTCTGCCTCAATTTCTTTAAAAAATACATCGGCGTTATGGCAATGAGGACATGTTGAAGAAAGAAACATTTCGACTTTAATAACAATGCCTTTACCTGGTTCTTCGTTATACCAGGGAGAGGAGTTGGTCGCCCATAAATTACTACTGAGTATTAGAAAAAACAGGATCAATCGAAACATTAGCTTCATAAGTTCAGACAGTATTTATAGAAATAAATACTATAACACTGTGTTTGGATCATATGAAATAGTCTAAAACATTTCTTAAGACAAAATCATATAAAAACTATAATGATAAATTGGAGTAGGCGAGATTATAGATTAAGTGTGGATATAATTTTCTAAGTGTTCTATAACTCTCATTTTATCTTCCAATAAATGATAGAGTAAATCTCCTATTGATAGGATAGCCAACAATTCACCATTTTCCTGGATTAACACATGTCTTCTTTTAGTTTCCGTAATTGCTTGCATGGCTTTTTCTACTGCATCGTGTGGGCTTAAAATCGTCACTTTCGTATAAACCACATCAAGTGCTTTTGCTGTTTCTAAGTCGATACTTTTATAAAAACAAGATCGAAGTATATCCCTTTCACTGACTATACCGATTAAATTGGCATCGCTATCAGCCACAACTAATGCACCGATATCATTTTCGACCATAAGATTGATACATTTTCTTACACTATCTTCAGGATGAATAAATACTATTTTCCGTGGCGGGATTGGTAAGACGCTATGAATTAAGTGAGCCATTTCACTCTCCCTGAGAAAACAAAATTTTAACTTGCTGTATAAATATAGCACAAATAAGGGCTGTTAACCCTATTGATCTAGGGTAAGAAGGATTTTTTGATTTATGAAATCTAGAAGAAAGTAACCATCCGCTTTATTTCAGATTTGATAAAGAATTCATTAACCCCAAAGCCTGAGCCAGTGAAGAGAGACTCAGGCTTAAGGTTAGGCTCGCCATCCAACATAGGATATTAGATGGGCTCTCAATGTTGGGTCAAAATATGACCCCAACCTGCAAATTAGTTCACAACACGCCAGGAGCCGTCAGCTTGACGACATGCTTTACCATAGATTTGTTGAGTTTTACCGCCAATCATAGCTTTGGTAATGTACTCACGACAAGGTTGTTGTGCGCGATAATAAGTTCTAGTAGGTTGTACGGTATAACGATATCCTGTGTCTGGATTTGACCAAGCTACTGCTCTACCAGTTGGGGCTGTTTCCAAGGCGCGCTGCATTTCCATTCGATCAACCTTATCCATTGTTTTTCCAATTTGCCCCCCCAGATAAGCCCCTAATAATGCTCCCGCACCTGCAGCTACAACCTTACCTGAACCACCGCCAAATTGGCTACCAAGTAAACCACCTACCACACCACCAGTAATAGTCCCTACACCTTCCTTATTCATTGGGGCACAGCCAACTAGCATAAATGATAACGATAATGATGCAACAGTTAATTTTTTCATTACAGTTCACCTGATTAAAGAGTTACAAAATCGGTTGCCATTCTACCATCAAGGACACTTATTATCCATATGAGATTTATGAAAAATATAACCCATTGATTAAAATAATTTTTTAATCTCAAATTTTGTTTTCTCTAAATCCATGGCATCTTAGCTATGCCGCACTCGCTCTGAAATTTGGCATAACAATTCATATCCTATGGTTCCCGCTGATTTGGCAACTCGTTCCACTAAAATATGTGCTCCCCAAAGCTCAACCACGTCCCCTACCTCAATATCGGGATGATTTGTTAAATCGATTGCTAACATATCCATAGAGATCCTGCCCACAATAAATACTTCTCTGCCTCTAACCCAAACAGGGGTATTCTCGCTGATATGTCTTGGGTAACCATCACCATAGCCAGCAGCAACAATACCAATGCGAGAAGCTTTGTCGCTTTTCCAGGTACCGCCGTAACCTACCTGTGCAAAAGAAGGATTATCATGAATCGCACTAATTGCTGAAATAAAACGCATAACTGGAATCAACCCCAGATCCCATGCAGTTTGGTTAGCAAAAGGGGAAACACCATACAACATAATTCCTGGTCTTACTACGTCAGCATGAGAATCAGGAAAGGAAATAATAGCTGCAGAATTTGCAATGCTACGTTCACTAAATCCAGGAATAGATATTTCCTGAAATAAAGAGATTTGTTTTTGATTTTCAGGCCTATGAGGTTCATCAGCACAAGCTAAATGGGTCATTAATCCGATGTTTTTATCCACCCATGGGCAAGCTTGCAATGCCTCGAGAATATTTTGCAACTCATGGGCTTTAAACCCTAACCTATGCATGCCAGTATTTATCTTGACCCACACTTTTAGCGGAGTAGACAATGGAGTATTAATGAGCCATTGTACCTGCTGAGAGTGATGTAGGACACAGGCAAATTTGTTCTTTGTTGCTACCGATAATTCATCCGAGCTAAATACCCCCTGAAAAAGGATACATGGGGTTTCAACTCCTAATGCACGAATAGCAAGCGCCTCCTCAAGGCAAGCCACTCCAAAGGCATCAACACGCCCATCAAGAACAGGAGCCACTTCCCTTACCCCACAACCATAGGCATTTGCCTTTACCATTGCTATAATTTTCTTGCCAGGAGCTAAGTGTCTTATTTGTGATAAATTATGTACCAAAGCACTAGGCTCTATTACCAATCGTGTAGGTCTCGACACCCTATTCTACCCCTTGATAACCATTAAATGCCAAATCTTCAAAACGTGTGTATTTACCCAAAAAGGCTACTCTGACTTTGCCTATAGGTCCATTTCTTTGTTTGGCAACAATGATTTCAGCAGTGCCTTTATCGGGACTGTCTTCATTATATACTTCATCTCTATAAATAAAACAGATTAAATCAGCATCCTGCTCAATTGCTCCTGATTCTCTTAAATCCGACATGACTGGTCTTTTGTCGGCACGTTGCTCCAAACTTCTATTCAGCTGAGATAAAGCAATTACTGGGACCTGCAATTCCTTAGCCAGCGATTTGAGGCTTCGTGAAATTTCAGATATTTCAGCAGTTCTATTGTCTGCATTAAAACCGGGTACTTTCATTAATTGCAAATAATCCACCACAATAAGGCCTAATGAACCTTGATCTTTTGCCAAACGTCTGGAACGAGCTCTCATTTCCCCTGGCTTAGTGCCGGAGTATCATCAATAAATAAAGGGGCTTCAGAAAGCATATGCACAGCAGATGTGACTCGCGGCCAATCGTCATCATTCAATTTACCTGTTCGGATCCTATGCTGATCAATCCGTCCCAAGGAAGACATCATTCTCATTGCCAAAGAATCAGCAGGCATTTCCATAGAGAAAACCAGCACTGGCTTGCCAGCCTTAATCGCAGCATGCTCAGCCATGTTCATGACTAAAGTTGTTTTACCCATAGATGGTCGGCCAGCAACAATAATCAAATCGGAAGGCTGCAAACCTGAAGTCATTTCATCTAAATCATTTAGTCCAGTAGCAAGCCCCGTAATAGCATCGCCGTTATGATAAAGTGCGTCTATTTTTTCTACTGCCCGAACAAGGATAGATTTAATACTCTCTGGCCCGCCATCTCCTGCTGTTTGTTCACCAATAGCAAATACTCTTGTTTCTGCCATATCCAGCAACTCAGGCACTTCTCTCCCAGCAGGGTTATAAGCGGAATCAGCAATTTCTGTAGCGACTGCTATTAGCTGTCTCTGTACTGATTTTTCTCGTACGATATCAGCATAAGCGCTCACATTAGCCACGCTTGGAGTATTATTGGCTAATTCAAATAAATACGCTTCTCCACCGGCATCATCTAGGTCATTGTGAGATTTCAGAGCATCTAGGAGAGTAACGACATCAAAAGGCTGGTCCTTTTTTGCCAAAGCAGAAATGGCTCTGAAAAGAATTCTATGTTCTGTGCGATAAAAATCTGCTTCACATAATTTATTACTGACCTTATCCCAAGCCTGATTATCTAACATAAGACCACCGATAATCGCTTGTTCAGCTTCAACCGAATGGGGAGGTCGTTTTAATGGATCAACTGTTTTTTTGGATATTTGCAAATCAAGCATAGTAATAATCAGTTATTCGCGAAGTTATTGAGCAAATTTGTATATTAAAAAGTATTCTTTATCAAATTTCAATTTATAACAACACAGAGACATATGTGCCATTAAGCATTGAGTTCTCTCTTGGGGAAGAGGGATTAATAATATCATTATTTTTTAACTTGACGCCTCTACCCCTTTGAAGAGAATAGAAAGAGAGATAAGCCCTGCCTATACCAAATTTATCTAATCCAAGTTTGAGTGCGACCTAAAGCAGAAATACCGACATATCCTCTGACATACAATTTATTTCCTTCCAGGGTTATTTTAGCCTTATAAATTTTACCTGTTTTAGGGTCTAGAATAGAGCCGCCACTCCATACTCCATTCCCCTCATCTTTCAGCCCCCAAACAAAAGTCAACCCTTGAATTTTTTTGTCTTTAAATGCACCTGGACATTTTGAACAAATTCCAGTGTCACCTGGCTGTGGATATACTTTAACAATAGTACCACTTAAAGTACCATTTGAGACCTTAAGGTTAACTACTGCCCTTTTAGCACCGGTTTTATCGTCAATTGTCGTCCAGGTACCAGCAGGAGATGCTGCTGA
This sequence comes from Legionella norrlandica, assembly GCF_000770585.1. Taxonomy (GTDB): domain Bacteria; phylum Pseudomonadota; class Gammaproteobacteria; order Legionellales; family Legionellaceae; genus Legionella; species Legionella norrlandica. Next base: position 62,028 of record NZ_JNCF01000012.1, read on the forward strand.
GAAAGCTAATGGCAAGTAACTTACAGCAATTACAAAACTACACAACACCCTCCATAATTTCATAAGTAATCTCCGTGATTGAATCAATAACAGCATAAGCTATGATAAATTACTTTGCTACTGAAATATTTAAAAAAAATATATATATATTGAGCCTATAGATCATATTAGCAAAGCGAAATAAGGAGGAATTTTACATAGTACGGATTCGCCTAGTGTGAACTTTATAGACAATCGGACGCTCTTTATTTCATAAAGGCATAAAAAATCGATTCAAATCCTCTTCGCTCAAAGTCATCGATTTAGAAGCGTCTGCCGATAAAATCCCGTCGACCAACTGCCTTTTTTTCTCCTGCATACCAAGGATTACTTCCTCGACGGTTCCTGATGTGATCAATTTATAAACAAAAACGGGGTTTTCTTGTCCTATTCGATGAGTTCTATCAGTAGCCTGATCTTCAACGGAAGGATTCCACCACGGATCATAATGGATCACCGTATCAGCACGAGTTAAATTAAGTCCCGTACCTCCTGCTTTCAAGCTGATTAAAAATATTGGCGTATCGCCTCGTTGAAATTGTTCTACCAAACCTTGTCTATTTTTTGTTTGTCCTGTTAATTTTAAATACTCATATTGTTTGCTAATTAAGAGCTCTTCAATTAATTTCAGCATTGAAGTAAATTGTGAAAACACTAATACCCGTCTTCCTTCTTCTACTAAATTATCCAAGAGCTCCATTAATACATCGAGTTTACATGATGTGCCATGAGCTATAGCAGCTTCAGGTACAGATAACAGTCTTGGATCACAGCATACCTGGCGGAGTTTCAGTAACGCATCAAGCAATAGTATATGACTTTTCGCTAACCCTTGTCTGGCTATAGCATCCCTGACTTTTTTCTCCATGCTCATCCGGATTGCTTCATAAAGATCCCTCTGAGCACCTGCCAACTCTATAGTTCTAGTCATCTCTGTCTTAGGAGGCAACTCTCTAGCCACTTGATTTTTAGTTCGACGTAACAAGAAAGGTTGTACTCTCCTAGTCAATAAATTCCTCCTTTCCATATCCGCATATTTCTCTATAGGTGTTCTAAACCAAAGCCTGAACTGCTTGGCATCCCCCAGAAGACCCGGCATTAAAAAATGAAATAAAGACCATAGCTCACCTAAATTATTCTCCAGAGGAGTCCCCGTGAGGCATAAACGGTGGTCGCTCTCAACTGTTGAATGATTTGTGTAGTTTTTGTTCTAGCATTTTTAATAAATTGCGCCTCATCCAGGATGAGATAATAAAAAGGATAATCCACAAATTTTCCTTTATCCCTATGAATTAGTCCATACGTAGAAATAACCAAATCATAATCATCGAAACGGTCATGATGCCTATCGCTACCATGATAAACCAAAACTTTAATTTGGGGGGTAAATCGATTGGCTTCAGCAAGCCAATTTCCCACAAGACTGGTAGGGGCAATTATTAAACTGACTTTTTTTAACCTTCCTTGTTCTTTTTCATATTGTAAATGAGCAAGAGTTTGCACTGTTTTACCAAGCCCCATATCATCTGCTAATACGCCATTAAAATGGCTAGTACGCAAAAACTGAAGCCAATTTAATCCATAATGTTGGTAATCTCTCAAATGAGCTTGTAAACCTGAGGGGCTTTTAATTTCTGGTAGATCAGTTAATTGGGTTAATTTTCTTAGTTCTTCTCTTAATGATTCCGCACCCTGCCAACGAGACTTGGTGGCAGCAATAGCTAATTCTGCTTCTTGCATCAAGATAAATTGATATTTATTAATCTGCAAGTGCTGATTGTGATCAATCTGTCGCAAGCCGAGTTGTAATAATAATCGCACCAAAGGCTTAATCCTTCCCATTTGCAATTGTAGTAAACGACCGTCCTGCAAAGGGAGTTTTATTAACTGATTATCAGGCAAGCTATCCAAAGTATCTCCGGTATAGCGTTGAATTAAATCAGCAACCAGAGGCACTATACTAACAGGCCTGCCCTCTACCAAAATACCCAATTGATAAGAGAAAAAATCAGTCGTGTTTTCTTGCAAATCGGAATACCATTCCACCTCATCAGCAGTAATAATCTCTTGATAGAGTGGCTCGCAAACTCAATACGCCATCCCTGTGTTCTTAAATAAGGTATCGCTTGGTGATAAAGACTTTCCATGTCAGAGATTGCTTGGATATTTTTTAAAACAAAAAAAGAATGATCCGGTAAGTCCCAGTTATGCTTTTCCCATTGATGTGCCTCTCTCATATCAATAGAATTATTTAATTCCTCAATTTTCGACGCTTCAAATTCCTGATTACGCGGATACTCGATAAGCACATCGTCTATTTGAGAAACCACTTTTTCACATTTTTCTGCAAAAGGCACTAATAATCCTTGATAGTCAAAGCCAATTTTTGCAATATAAAGTACATTATTTTCAGCAGTATCATAAAACCAAACATCATCCTCGCTATTATCCGCAACATCAAGAACTAATACGGGAATCGGCCTTAATTGCTTTATTTCTCTTTTGTTGAATACCTTTGGCATTGGAAACTCAGGGTAATTTTTAGCCATTTTTTTTGCTAATAAATCAGCCTGTTCCAGTGGAATAGGAGGAGCCTCTAATAAATTACGTAATTGTCTCACAGGATAAGGAGAGTTTAAGCGACCCATAATGGAGTTATTAATATCAAAATACCAACTTTCATCCAATAATAGTGGTTCGATATCTTGATCATCATGCCTTAATTTTAAAATCTGATGTCCATTATAAGACAAAACCCACTGGCACTTACCTGTTAAAGTCTCTCCCTTTTGAATAGGAGTATCCTCATTTTCAATAAAGAATGCTCGTCCAGAGGCGATGATCTTATCAAGAAGCTCGCTATTACGTATCGAAAGACTATCAAACCAGCCAGAGATCCCACATTTAAATAATAACTGGGCTACAATATCATTGTCATCCTCTATAAAGTGTTGTTTCTTTGAATTAGCCAAGGTATTAAAAATGACTTTTTTCCCATAACCACCTCGTTTTAACAGCTTAGCCAGGGCTAACTTAATAGTGACTTTATGCTCATACTCTCCAAGTTTTAAATCGATTAAATAGGTTAGGTGATGAGTGACTTCCGGTTTTTTTATTGACGATGCTTCCTGAGCACGTAAATTTTTTAACCAGACATCCAATTTTCTGTCTAATCGATTAGGTGATTGCGGTTGTAAGTTTATTTTTTCTCTATCTCGCAGCGCAAATAAACAAGCAGCAGCATGTTTGCAATTATATTGATAAGGACAGGTACAGCGAGAAGGTTTGGAAGGCCATAATTTTAAATCCATGTGGATATCATAAATGTGGCTTGAACTGCCTTTTACTCTTCCTTTCAGCAAGCCTTCACTTAAACGAATATTGAGAACTTGTCCTTTCTGAAAATATTCTTCCCCCCGCAGCAATATTTTCGCTTCAAAAACCTCTGGCATTCTGGATATTGCTTCATTTAGCATATAATGGGTTTTATCTAGAGAAAATTGCATATTGTAGTCAATTTTTAAGCTCATTGACAATTAGCTAATGTCAATTTTTAATAACGGTTACTAAAATGATTACACAGATAATTGGACTTGGCGGCAGAAGCTATTACTTATAGCCTTCTAAGTTATATTGCCAGCCTCCTTATAAAAAACACCAATGTACTGGGAGTAGACAGAACAATAAATCATCTAAATCTGGTTGTTAATCTTTTACCCCTCGACTTAAAACAAACCTTGAAAGCTTGTTTTGATTATCAACTAAAAGATGAAGATAGTGCTGTCATTTACCATCCTAATAAAACAACCAAAATTTTATTAATCATAACGCATTATAAAAAATCCATTGCTATAATCATGAATAGAAAAATAAATACAAGGATTGTAGCTATGAAACTCAAAAATAAAATTGCTATTGTTACTGGTGCAGCAAGCGGAATAGGTAAAGAAATCGCAATAGTCTATGCAAAAGAAGGTGCAAAAGTTGCCATTGCGGATCTAAATCTTGAGCAAGCCAACAGTGTAGCTGAGGAAATTAAATCAACAGGTGGCCAAGCGATGGCAGTAGCAATGAATGTGACCGATGAAAATCAAGTCAATCAAGGCGTCGATAAAGTTGCTGATCACTTTGGGGGTATTGATGTTTTAGTCAGCAATGCCGGTATTCAAATTATTGAAGCAGTGGATAAGCTTACTTTCTCTGATTGGAAAAAAATGTTAGCCATCCACCTGGATGGAGCTTTTCTTACTACAAAAGCCTGCCTAAAGCACATGTATGCTTCTGGTAAGGGGGGAAGTATTATTTACATGGGCTCTGTTCATTCCAAAGAAGCATCTCTTCTGAAAGCGCCCTATGTTACAGCGAAACATGGATTATTAGGCTTATGTAAAGTTGTTGCGAAAGAAGGGGCTGCTCATAAAGTAAGGGCCAATGTCATTTGTCCAGGCTTTGTTCGTACCCCCCTTGTAGACAAACAAATCCCAGAGCAAGCAAAAGAGCTTGGCATCAGCGAAGAGGATGTCATTAAGAAAGTAATGCTTAAGGAAACGGTAGATGGAGAATTCACCACAACAGGCGATGTAGCTCAAACTGCTTTATTTTTTGCATCTTTTGAATCCAATGCTCTAACTGGACAATCATTAGTAGTCAGTCATGGTTGGTTCATGGAGTAATAAACCATGGCTCAAACTAGAAAATCAAGAAAGCAGCCAGAGTATAGCCATATTGCCTGCACCTTCCAGGGCGGAGGTGCCTTAGGAGCTTATCAAACAGGTATTTTGCATGCTTTGAATGAAGCAGGATACCATCCTCATTGGTATGTAGGAACCTCAATTGGAGCGATTAATGCTGCGATAGCTGCTGGTAATGAAGCGAATGAGCGTATTCAACAGGGATATAAGGTTGGGAAGGAAGCGATACAATAATCACCATTGAATAAACCAATTCCAAGTACTGAGGGTATCGCATTATACGACATGTCTACTAAACATCTTGTTAAGAAAGATTGAGAACATTAAAATTAAACAAACTGCGTCGCAATCACCTTATTTTATCTTATCCTTAATCTCTTGCTTTGTTTATTTCTGTTGGGTATGATTTATGTTGTTATTGTTGAAATATTGACTTTGTAGTGTTAATATTAACCAACATGAAAGAGTACACTTTTATACTAGCATTGAAACGAGGATGTTTTTCATGTCTTTAAATGAATCGACAGCAGCAGTATCTCCTATAATCAACGAAAAACGTTCAGAATGGAAAAAACAAGATACGATATGGATGTTAAGTCTTTATGGCACAGCCATTGGCGCTGGTACTCTTTTTCTTCCCATAGATGCTGGTCTTAATGGTATTTGGCCTTTAATCATCATGGCACTTCTGGCCTTTCCAATGACCTATTATTCCCATCGAGCTTTATGTCGCTTTGTGCTTTCAGGTTCTTCTAATCACAACGACATCACCGATGTGGTAGAAGAACATTTCGGTGCCTTTGCCGGCAAGCTACTGACAGCTCTATATTTCTTTGCCATTTACCCTATTTTATTAATGTATAGTGTGGCAATAACCAATACTACTGAAAGCTTTCTAGTTAACCAAATGGGAGTGTCAACACCACCCAGAGCTGTTTTAGCCATCATATTAATCTTGGGATTAATGGCCATTGTTCGATTTGGACAGGAAATCATTGTCAAATCCATGTCCTTATTAGTTTATCCTTTTGCCACTATTCTCTTACTGTTATCCCTTTATTTAATTCCAAGTTGGAATAGCTCTATTTTCATACAAAGCAATTCCTTACATGCTAATGGGGGGCATGGATTATTAATGACCTTATGGTTAATTATTCCCGTTATGGTCTTTTCCTTTAACCACTCACCTATTATCTCTTCTTTTGCCGTCAGCCAAAAACAACAGTATGGAAATCAAGCCGATCAAAAAAGTTCACTGATCATGAAATACAGTCACTTGATGATGGTTTTGTCCGTGATGTTTTTTGTTTTTAGTTGTATCTTTAGTTTGTCACCACAAGATTTAATGCAAGCAAAACAACAAAATATTTCTATTTTGTCTTATCTTGCGAACCATTTTAATACTCCTGTCATGGCTTATATTGCCCCTATTATTGCTTTTATAGCTATCTCTAAATCTTTTCTTGGGCATTATTTAGGTGCTAAAGAAGGTTTAAGTGGCATTATTGTAAAATCATTAAAATCAACAGGAAAAACCATTAATAAAAATTCTCTACAGACCACCATTGAAATTTTTATGATCCTGACTTGTTGGATTGTTGCTACCATTAATCCTAATATCTTAAAAATGATAGAGACATTAGGTGGCCCAATCATCGCTCTCTTGCTATTCATCATGCCAATGTATGCTATTGCCAAAGTGCCAGCCATGAAAAAATACGGCAATCGCCTCAGTAATACATTCATTACTGTAATGGGTATCATCTCTATTTCTGCTATTATTTATGGATTAATTTAAAAATATGTCCGATAAAGAGGCGGCATGCTATTGTAATACCGCCTCTTTATACTAGATACTAGGATGTTAACAAAATGGCTAGCGTACCAATAATAAGTCATCTAAAGGCTGTTCTTCGAAGGAGGACTTGTCCACACACTCAAAAAATGAATTAAATTTTTTATCAATATTCAAACGCATCAGTTCCTTATCGATTAAGGAATCAATTTCACCTTGAGTTGTAGACCACCCATAAAGCCCTCTTATTTGGCGTACAATCCACAGCCTGCTTCTCAACTGACGTATATACATTAAAGGAGCATTTTCAAATCTTGCTCCTTTTCCATCGACTGCTTTTTTTAATTTTATTAGTATTCCTCGGAGATTAGGATTATTTTGATTGGTATTGATAAATTCTGAAATACAATGCACCGCCAGTTTCTTTTTGAATTTCAAACAAAAGCTATGGTTTTCACCAATATCGCCAAGCACTTTTTGCAATTCAAAATAGTTTTCTGCCTTCCTGGCCTTATTCAAATGCAAAGTTTTAAACTCATAGAATTCTATGCGTTCAGTTTTATTGAATTCTCTGAACTGTTTTGTCTTATGCGCCCCATTCGCCAATAAATGTTTCATAGTAAAACGCAGGTCCTTACAAATATCCGCAGCAAAGTGAATTTCTGTTTTTTCTACCATCTGCAAAGCGATATCTAAAGGGGTTTTTCCTGAACGATTCTTAGTATTAGTAAATTGACCATACATACTAATCGTTTCGTCATAGCGATAATCTCCCAATTTAATGGCAATATGTAGTGGCGTATCACCATCCTCAACAACATTCGACTGCAAAATTTTCTGGTTATCCGCTAGTGATTGACTAATTTCCTTTTTAAAGAATGCTCTATCCTCTTCAGGTAAATTATCAATAATGTCATTGCATAATGAATCATGGTCTGTATCACTCAGGGAATGAACAAAATCACGAAATTCTTTTAATGAAAACAGCATTGCTCTTAAACGTGACTGTCTGGTCAATGCAGCATGCGTTACTAAGGCAATATGTGCCCTATCAGAAGGATCGTTCTCATTAAAACAGTCTTTCAAGGTTGTTTCCATTAGCGACTGAGAAATTAAAATATGCTTATAAAAAGCCCTCCATTTTGCTTTATTAAATTCATCCACTTGCGCTAAATTAGCAAAAGCTCGAATTTCGGCATAACTACGATAATCTTTATTAGCCCAAGGCTTAAAAAAAATGCTGGTCTTAGTTGGCCAATAACTATTAGCAGAATCTATTAAATTAGGAAAATTCAACAAATCTTTTGCAGTAATATCAAAAGCACTCCTGTCACTAAACAAATGAAAAAATCTTCTTGTGCAAAACGACATAATACTGTCAACGAACATGAGATCATGGTCGATTTTGAAAAATACGACATGAGGCTTCCCATTTTTCTTTATCAGATAAAAACCAAAATTTCCTTTATGCAAATCATCCTCTTCCAAAGTATATGAGCTGGCTAAAATACTGGCCAAAGAAGCATAATCAATGCTCAATTCGTTATTTTTTTCCGCTGCTAATAACTTATTAAAAAACTGCTGAGGCAATTTATCTAAAAAATAAAAAGGGATATTATCGAGAGTATCCACTTTCTTTTCTGCACATTGACACCCAGTTTTGGGGTTATTTAAAACAAAAAATGGCTGCTCTAATCCTTCCTTGTTATTGATAACATAATTGAGATGTTGCACTACCAACCCCTCGATCTTTTTATCATCATTAATTACCAATTTCTGAAATGACGTGAGCCCCCTATCCATAAATAGTTTGGCCAACTGACTAAAAGCAACTTCCATACGAGATAAATTAGGATTGCTATGCTTATTTTTTTTATAAATAACTCTTAAACTGTTTTGGGTATTACTGGAGGGATAATGAATCGCATTAAGGTATACTTCATGCCCAGAAAAAGAAGGAGCCCCAAGATAAATATCATTAATATTATATATTTTTGACATGATTCGGAAAAATAGAAAAATAGTTCATTATTTTAACATAATGCACTAAAAAATTAAAATACATTATTCTATAACTTATCCGAATCATCAGGTTGTATTTTTAAATTATCATCTTGACTATCGAAGCTCTTTTCCTCTCTCAGCCGAATTTGCAACCCTACATTATTTCTTGAATCCGCATATTTAATGGCATTTTCTTTAGTAATTTTCCCTTCTCTATACAAATTAAATAAAGCTTGGTCAAAAGTCTGCATCCCATATTCCGTTCCTTTTGCCATAGTCTCTTTGATATCATCAATTTTACCTTTTTCAATCAGATCAGAGATATAAGGAGAATTAATTAAAATCTCTACAGCAGCAACCCGTTGATTTGTTATCCCTGGGATTAGGCGTAAAGAGATAATTGCTTTTAAATTAAGCGACAAATCCGTTAATATCTGTTGTTTTGCTTCATCGGGGAAAAAATTAATAATTCTATCCAAAGCCTGATTGGCATTATTCGCATGCAAAGTAGAAATGCACAAATGTCCTGTTTCTGCATAAGCGATGGCATGCTTCATAGCGTTGAGATCACGGATTTCACCAATTAATATGACATCTGGCGCTTCCCTCATCGCATTTTTCAATGCATTATCATAACTTAAGGTATCGATGCCGATTTCCCGCTGATCAACTATCGATTTTTTATGCTCATGCATATACTCGATAGGATCCTCAATTGTTAAAATATGTCCTCTATGATGTTCATTACGATGATTAATCATCGCCGCCAATGTCGTTGATTTACCTGAGCCAGTGGAACCTACAACCAATACCAAACCGCGTAGTTCTAAAACCAAAGATTTTAAAATTTGAGGTAAATTCAACTCTTCTATTGAAGGTATTTCGCCTTTTATATAGCGAACAACCATAGCCACTTCACCGCGCTGCCTAAATAAATTAATTCTAAAGCGACCTACCCCATTCAAGGAAAAAGCCATATTGAGCTCCATCTTAGCCTCAAATTCTTTTTGCTGCTGATCATTCAAAATGGATAAAACAATTTCAGACATTTGATGAGATTTAATAGGAACTTGACCAATAGGTGAGGTGATCCCTTCAATTTTAATATTGGGGGGAGCTCCAACACTAAAAAACAAATCTGAGGCACCTTTATCAACCATGAGCTTAAAAAAA
>NZ_JNCF01000006.1 GCF_000770585.1 Legionella norrlandica
GGACATGTTAACATGATCATTGGGATGAACGGGGACCTTGCTTCCCATTGCTCCTCCTGCCAATTCAATAGCTCGATTAGAAATCACTTCATTCGTGTTCATGTTAGATTGAGTACCGCTCCCTGTTTGCCAAACGTGCAATGGAAAATGATCATCTAACATTCCTTTACTCACTTCATCGGCAGCTTTAATAATTAAATCCGTTTTGTCTTTTGGTAATTTGCCTAATTCCAGATTGGTCAGCGCTGCGGCTTTTTTTAAAATACCAAAAGCGTGTATGATTTCCCTTGGCATAATGTCGTTGCCTATGTTGAAATGATGCAAGGAGCGTTCAGTCTGGGCTCCCCAATATTTATCGGCTGGAACCTCGATCTCGCCCATGCTGTCTGTTTCTATACGTATTTTGGCCATATTTTAATTCCTTAACAAATTAGTCGATTGGATAGATTCAGTTGGCAAAATTCTAGCATAGCAGACGTAAATTAGTAATTTTTGTTATAGTACCTTATCAAAATTATTGGTGGTTGACTGTGAGAGAAATACGTATTTATCAATCTGGCGAATATCAAACGGGACAGTTTCTTGAATTATCTCCTGAAGCAGGACAGCACGTGGCTGTCGTTTTACGTATGAAACCTGGTGATCAAATTACCTTGTTTAATGGAGACAATTATGAATTTAAGGCGACAATTGAGAGTGTGAGGAAAAAGCAAGTTCTTGTATCAATTGGTTCAGCAGCCCAGATCAGTAGGGAATCTCCATTGAGTGTACATTTAGCGCAAGCAGTTTCTAAAGGTGAGCGCATGGAGATAGTAATGCAAAAATCTGTTGAATTAGGGGTATCACGCATTACACCTGTTATTACAGAACGGTGCCAGGTTAAACTGGATAAAGAGCGAATGGCAAAAAAAATGCATCAATGGCAAAATATTGTTATTAGTGCTTGTGAGCAATGCGGTCGCAATAAAGTTCCTGTGGTATATTATCCAGAACCCTTGGAGCAATTTTTAAGGAAAACGAGAGAAGATTTGAAATTAATTTTGCACCCAGCATCGAATAAGACATGGCGTAATTACTCTATTCAGGCAGCAAATATTGCTTTAATTATTGGCCCAGAAGGTGGTTTAAGTGATGAGGAAATTAAATTGACTGGTGAATATGGTTTCTTGCCTTTATCATTAGGGCCGAGAATTTTGCGTACAGAAACAGCAGCAATTACAGCACTAAGTGTGTTGCAAGCTGTTGGAGGTGATCTATAATAGGCACTCCTGTATAATCTGTAGCTTTTGCTTTATAGCCTGCATTGCGAGTGTTTCTGAGATGTTTAGTAAACGCCGATTCTGCCTTACTCTAAACCAAAATCCACAGGAGATACAGGAATCTAAAAATTTGGTATTCAGCCAAAAAATTACATATATAATAACAGAGGTTTATTCATGAGTGATCATATTAAAACGGTAACCGATGCCAGCTTTGAGCAGGATGTAATTAACTCATCCAAACCTGTTCTGGTTGATTTTTGGGCAGAATGGTGTGGCCCTTGTCGTGCATTAACTCCTATTTTAGAAGAAGTAGCAGCAACCCATAGTAAAGATATGACGTTTGCTAAAATCAATATCGATGAAAACCCCCAAGCGCCTGCCAAATTTGGCGTGATGAGCATCCCCACTTTAATTCTTTTTAAAAATGGTCAGGTTGAAGCAGTTAAAATGGGTTTACTATCTAAATCGCAATTAAGCGCTTTTGTTGAGAGCCATGTCTGATTGTTATTTGGTTTGATATGATTGCGTAAAACGAGCACTAACGAGAGTCAGTGAAAGATACATAGCCTGAAAGGAGAGAAAATGCCTAAGGCAATGTATCTTTATTGCGCATTTTGTGTTAATGTAGAGTTATGAAAAGGGATTTCTTCTTAAAATTTAATAGTTATAATAAAAAAATCAAAATAACTTTTTATTTTTTAGTTAAAGTGTTGGATCTTGTTGTAAAGCTGTGATAGCCTTTTAGCTATGTGACATACTTTAAAAACAAGTGAGCCACATAGGCAGCGGATTCCTTAGCTGCTATTCCCTAACGTAAATTTTCTTCGGATATTCAATTCGTTTAAACAATAAATCAAGTGAGAAGTATGAATCTTAGTGAACTTAAGCAATTACCTATTGCCGATCTCGTTAATATCGCTCAAGAGATGGGTGTGGAAAATACCTCCCGTATGCGTAAGCAAGACATCATTTTCGCAATTCTGAAAGCCCATGCTTTAAAGGGTGAAGACATCCATGGCGATGGGGTTTTAGAGGTTTTGACTGATGGTTTTGGTTTCTTGCGCTCTGCTGATGGCTCTTATTTAGCGGGTCCTGATGACATTTATGTCTCCCCTAGCCAAATCAGGCGCTTTGGACTTCGCTCTGGAGATACTATTTCAGGCAAAATCCGCCCCCCTAAAGATAATGAACGTTATTTTGCCTTATTAAAAGTAGATCAAATTAATTACGATACGCCAGATAGCGCGAAGCGTAAAATTTTATTTGAAAATTTAACGCCTTTATTTGCCACTGAGCGTTTGGTTATGGAGCAAGGGAATGGCAGCACGGAAGACTTGACTGCCAGGGTGGTTGATTTGTGCGCACCATTTGGTCGGGGGCAGCGTGGCTTAATAGTTTCGCCACCCAAAGCAGGTAAAACTTTAATGCTGCAAAATATCGCCCGTTCCATAGAAAAAAACTATCCTGAATGCTATCTCATTGTTTTGCTTATCGATGAGCGTCCAGAAGAAGTGACAGAAATGCAGCGTTCTGTTAAAGGAGAAGTGGTTGCTAGTACTTTTGATGAGCCAGCTAACCGCCATGTCCAGGTTGCAGAAATGGTTATAGAGAAAGCTAAGCGTCTGGTTGAGCATAAACGTGACGTGGTTATTTTGCTTGACTCTATTACTCGTTTAGCCCGAGCTTACAACACGGTTGTACCTGCATCAGGTAAAGTGCTTACTGGTGGTGTTGATGCTAATGCTTTACAAAGACCTAAGAGATTGTATGGTGCAGCACGCAATATAGAAGAAGGAGGTAGCTTAACTATTATTGCAACGGCTCTTGTAGACACTGGTTCCAAAATGGACGAAGTGATTTATGAAGAGTTCAAAGGTACCGGTAACATGGAAATTCACTTAAGTCGTAATATTGCAGAGCGAAGAGTTTTCCCTGCAATTAATATTAATCGGTCTGGTACTCGTCGTGAGGATCTCCTATTAAGCCCAGAAGAACTACAGCGTACCTGGATATTACGTAAGATTCTGCAATCTATGGATGAATGCGACGCTATTGAATTCTTATTGGAACGCATGAAAAATCATAAGACAAATGCTGAATTTTTTGATGCCATGAAGCGCCAAGAATAATTCAATTAGATTTTTGTAGCCCGTATTAGTGCAGCTAATATAGGATCTGTATAGGATCGATTTTTAGATTTTGATTCATATCGGGATCCCGTATTAGTTGTGCCAATACGGGCTACGGTTTTCTTCTTTTAGAGATATTTAATGAAATATTCAGACTTGAGGGATTTCATAACTCAACTTGAATCGCGCAAGCTATTAAAACGGATTGATTACCCAGTATCTCCTCATCTTGAGATGACTGTGATTAGCGATAAAGTGTTGCGTTCTGGAGGCCCCGCTCTTCTCTTTACCAATACCCCTCATTACGATATGCCTGTCTTAACTAATCTTTTTGGTACTGTAGAACGTGTTGCTTTGGGAATGGGGGAAGAATCCATCGCAGCTTTAAGAGAGATTGGAAAATTATTGGCGGCTTTAAAAGAACCAGATCCCCCTAAAGGCTTCAAAGACGCTTTTAGTAAGTTACCTTTACTAAAACAAGCCTTGAATATGGCTCCTAAATACGTTAGTGGTGCAGAGTGTCAGACTCATGTATGGGAAAAAGATGAAGTGGATTTAAATTTATTGCCCATTCAAACTTGTTGGCCTGGGGATATAGCTCCATTGATTACCTGGGGCTTGGTGACTACTAAAGGTCCTCATCAAAGCAGAGAAAATATGGGGATTTATCGCCAGCAGTTATTAGGCAAGAATAAGCTTATTATGCGATGGCTATCTCATAGAGGAGGGGCGTTAGATTATCAGGCCTGGCAACAAGAGTACCCGGGAGAACGTTTTCCTGTCGCGGTAACTTTAGGAGCTGATCCAGCAACGATATTAGCAGCGGTTACTCCTGTTCCTGATACTTTGTCTGAATATGCTTTCGCGGGTTTATTAAGAGGCCAACGCACCAGATTAACTCGATGTATAGGAAATGACTTACATGTTCCTGCCAGTGCGGAAATAGTTTTGGAAGGTTATCTTGAGCCTGGAGTTGAAGCACCGGAAGGACCTTATGGAGATCACACGGGTTATTATAATGAAGTACAATCTTTCCCTGTTTTTACTGTGGAGCGAATTACTCATAGGGATAATCCTGTTTATCACAGTACTTATACTGGAAGACCCCCAGATGAACCAGCAATTTTGGGCGTTGCCCTGAATGAGGTGTTTGTTCCTTTATTGCAAAAACAATTCCCTGAGATTGTAGATTTTTACTTGCCCCCAGAAGGTTGCTCCTATCGTTTGGCCGTCGTTACTATAAGAAAACAATACCCAGGGCATGCTAAGCGTATTATGATGGCTGTTTGGTCTTTTTTGCGTCAATTTATGTACACCAAATTTGTGATTGTTTGTGACGATGATGTGGATGCTCGGAATTGGCAAGATGTCATATGGGCAATGACTACTCGTATGGATCCCGCCAGGGATACAGTGATGATAGAGAATACCCCGATTGATTATCTGGATTTTGCTTCCCCAGTTTCAGGTTTGGGATCTAAGATGGGAATGGATGCTACAAGCAAGTGGCCGGGAGAAACACAAAGAGAATGGGGTAAACCAATTACTATGGATAAGGATATATTAGATAAAGTAAATAGCTATTGGTCCTTGTTAGGATTAGATAAATGACAGCTAAAATTATTCAGGCTCAAGTAGAGGATATTTCTCCTTTAACAGACAGTATAATGCGACTAATATTAGTACCTAATGAATATATTGAGTATCAGGCTGGGCAATATTTGCAAATACTTTTTTCGGGAGAAGAGTTGAATTACTCTATTGCGAATGCTCCTTTAGGTTCACACCGATATGAATTGCATATTCGCCATAGCCAAGACAATTGGTACCACCAATTTCTATTGGCACATATTAAAAAATATGGTTCTGTGCAATTAAAATTACCATTGGGTGAATGCCATGTTGATAAGTTGGATGCTCAGAAGCCTATTCTATTTATTGCAGGAGGAACTGGATTCGCCCCCATTAAAGCCATGATTGAATATTTATTAGCTAATTCCGACAATAGGCCATTTGAATTATTTTGGGGCGCTCGGTCGCAAAGTGATTTGTATATGGATGAGAAGGTAAGAAATTGGCAATCTCATGCGAGCCAGTTTCAATATTTTTCTTTATCTGATAATAGGGGTGATAGTACTTTAGCTTCTTGCGTGCTTTCCAGACACTCAAAAGATATTCATAATTGGCAAATCGTTATAAGCGGCCCCTTCGATATGGTTTATAGTACTCGTGATGCCTTAATAGCTCATGGAGCATCGTCTACACAGATGTTTTCAGATGCTTTTGCTTTTGAAGCAAAATAAGAAAGGGATCAAAAAAATCTAGGTTGATATTTAATTTGGTCTGCTTAAGTAAAAGGAGTAGGTTAGTGGAAACTTTATACCAAATATTAGGTCTTATAGGTGCAGGACTAATTATTTTTGTGCTGTATCGATTTATTAAAGGAAGCCCGGAGCAATTCAGCAAAGAAAATATTAATAAAAGCTTTATGACTATGGGGATTTTAGGGTTAATTTTAATCGGATTTATTGCTTTGCTGGTATTAATATTAAGAAGTACATAACGAATAAGGGTCCTGGGTTAGGCGAAAGCCGTAATCCAGGAAATAAAAATTTAGTGGCTAGAATTGGTAGAACGGTAGCTACCATCTTGTTCTTTTAAAAAATTTGTAATATTGGGATTATTAATAGGGTCTTGGCTGGAGTCAGCAATTAATTGGCATTCTTCAACATAAGTCATTTGGCTGCTGTCATCAACTAATAAGCGATACCAAGGATTACGCGTTGCAAACTCATGTTGGGGCGCTTGAGGATTGTATTTACCGGATGCTTGAAATATAGGATCGACGTCTATGACAATGGCTCTATAACGGTTTCTTTTATGAATAACCAGATCACCGATATTAAATTTAGCAATTTTATTCATTTTAGCTCCCTTCTTGAGCATCGTGCTAAATATATCGGCTGATTAGTTTGGGACTTGAGATCATACTATAGCTCTACATGCGATGGAGGGCTTTCATAAATTCTGGCTAAAATAATTCCCACCTCATAAAGTAAACACAGAGGGAGGGCTAGGGTAATTTGCGAAAAGACATCGGGGGGAGTGAATAACATGCCAACTACAAATGCTCCAGTGATGATATAAGGCCTGATTTTTATAAGGGTCCCTACCTTTATTAAGTGAACGCGTACTAAAACGAGGCAAATCAGCGGAACTTGAAAAGAAAAACCAAACAAAAGAAGCATATGGGTAATGAAGTCTATAGTATAACTCATGTCAGGCATAAGCCGGACACCTTCAGGTAGCGCGTTGGCAAAAAATTGAAACATAAAGGGAAGCACAAGGTAGAAGCAAAACAGGGTCCCAATAATAAATAGGGTAAGACTTAAAATTATTGTCCCTTTAATTTGTGATTGTTCATTCTTATAGAGCCCAGGACGCATAAAACGCCAGATCTGAAATAATGCGAAAGGAGCGGTTAATAGCAGAGCAGCGTCAGCTGCAAGCTTTAGGGGAGTAAAAACTGAGGAGGTGATCTGAGTGGCAATTAAACCTTCTTGGTTGGGCAATGAGTTCAGTAAAGGTTTTACTAAAACTTGAAAAAGTTCTCTAGCAAAGAAAAAAAATAATAAAAATAAGGCGCCAAACCAAATAAAAGTGTAGATTGCTCTGCGACGTAATTCAATCAAATGAACTAGCATAAGATTAACTTTGGGCGAATATAAAAGGATAGAATAAACTATTAAATTTTATTTTTCTAATTATTCGGGCTTATCAGGGCAAAATCATACTTTGTCTACAAAATAACCAAAATCACAGTAAAGAAATCTCCTACGCCGGACAAGATAGTTTATTCTTGATTCCAATTCTCTCAGGCCTAATTTCCTTTAGGCGGTTAAATTGATCAACAAAAACAACGGTAGGCTCATGAGTACTGCAATCTTCTTCTAAAATTTGAGTAAATGAGGCAATTATGACTAAATCACCAGGTGTTACCAAATGAGCTGCGGCTCCATTCACGCAAATATCAGTTGAGCCTTTTTCCCCCAAAATAGCGTAAGTTTCAAATCGAGTTCCAGCTGTGATGTTCCATACATTGACTGCTTCATAAGGCAATATATTGGCAGCTTCTAAAAGCTCAGGTGCAATGGTGATACTTCCTTCATAATCCAAGTCAGCCTGAGTAACACAAGCACGATGAATTTTTGATTTGAGCATTTTTCTATAAGCCATTCTTTACTTTCCTAAACTTGAAAGGCGAATTCTGAAATTCGCATTTAAATCTGATATTATCACATCTAACCTTGGTCATTGTGGCTGAATTTTACCCCATATTTTGAAGTTTAGGCTATAAAAATTTATAGTATTGAGTAAGATAGTTTGTGAAGTGGGGCTTCACTGGCGCTTGGCACCAACCTACGGTAAAATTGTAAATTCTTTATATTCTGTAGGTTGGGTTTCATGTTAGAGGATAACCAACAATACTGCCGAATTCATAGCAATCCCAATACAAGTGAGAGAAAAAGTGAGGCATAGCCACGTAAACGGTTTGGTCAAAATTTTTTACAGGATAAGTATATTATTGAAGCAATTCTGAGGGCTATTAATCCTTTGGCGGGTGATAATATGCTGGAAATTGGTCCGGGTTTAGGTGCTTTAACGCTCCCATTGCTGCAAAAATTAGATAAGTTAACAGCAATAGAGATTGATATCGACTTACAAAAATATTTAGAGCAGTTGCCCATTGCTCGCAGCAAATTGAACTTAATTTCTGCTGATGCATTAACTATTGATTTTAGTCAATTTGGCCCCCATCTAAGGGTAATAGGGAACTTACCCTATAACATCTCTACTCCTTTGCTTATTCATTTATTGAAATTTGCCTCCTTCATCGATGATATGCATTTTATGCTGCAAAAAGAAGTTGTAGAGCGAATGGTAGCAGTTCATGGAATTAAAGCTTATGGGCGGTTGAGCGTGATATTGCAATATTATTGTGAAGTAGAATATTTATTTGATGTTCCTCCCGAGGCTTTTGAACCTAGGCCAAAAGTAAACTCGGCAATAGTCCGATTAACGCCTTATCGCGTTTCGCCATTTGATTCGGTAAATATGATGCAATTGGAAAGTATAGTTGCAAAATCTTTTTCTATGAGGCGTAAAACTCTTACAAATAATTTGAAGGGGGTTATTTCTTTATCTCAATTAAATGATTTGGGTATTGATGGTAGTAAGAGACCCGAACAAATTTCTGTTGCGGAATATGTTCAACTAGCGAAATTTATTTCCAATTAGTGTAAAATTATATGATAAGTTATTGTGGAGGTTGTCTTGTTTCATCGTCAACGTAAAAGCTCTTTATCTGCTCAATCCAAATCCTTAAAAGATTTGACCCGTATGATTACTGCTGAGCAATTTTTGAGTGAAGAGAAACGACAAGTTTTGTTGCGGAAAATGAGAGAGCTGAGCGGGCTGGAAGCATCTCGCTATGATAGTTTGTGTTCCGTTCTTATCGAGAATCTAGTGAACTATTGCCAAAATTTACCTGAAACTATAAATAGTTATTATTCTCAGCCTGGTGGTATGGTCGATCATGCTTTAAATAGAACAGAGGCTGCATTGAGCCTATTTAAGGAATTTACCATTCAGGATCAGCCCGGTTTATTTTCTGAAGAACAAAAACTTTGGCAATATGCCTCTATTCAGCAGGTATTTTATTAGGGATAGGCAAGTTATTTGATGAGTTTCGAGTCAATTTATATGATATCAATGGCCAATTATTAAAACAATGGAATCCATTATTAGAAAGCTTGATTAGTACAGGTAGTTATTATGACTATCAATTTCAGAAAGAGGCTGATGTCGAGTTTCGTCGCAGATTAAATTTATTGCTGGCTAGAACTCTGATGCCTGCCAGTGGTTTTGCCTGGATTGCGTCTAATCCACAGGTTTTAGCGGTTTGGTTAGCACTGCTTAATGAGGACGAGCGTTCTGCAGGTACTTTGGGTGCTATTTTGATTCGAGCTGACGCTATAGCAATACAGCGTTATTTCATGGAATTTATAGCCAGAAGTGGGGCAAGACGGGGTGGTCGATACGGAAGGGCGGTTACCTTTACAGGGGGTGTGCCAGCCTCCATAGCAGAAAAAGAGCAGATGATAGGAGTTGAGTTCATTCAATGGCTTATGAAGTCGTTAGATGACGGTATTATTATGGTGAATAAAGCCCCGTTATTTATGGTTCCTGGCGGGATGCTAATGTGTCCTGAAATGTTTCAATTATTTGTGCTTAAGCATCCGCAATATCCCAATTGGCAAGCTGTCCAAAATGGATTTTTGTCCTTGGGGCTTCATAGTCGTGGAGCTGGAGGTAATATTACAGCTCGCTTTGAGCAAACACATACTCAACAAATGTATAGTGGAGTTATTTTTTCAGAATATGGGGTTGCCTTACCGAAGTCTGTTCAGGTGCATAACTTGAATACAGGCAAAATTGAATCTATCTCGGCATTGGAATTAATTCATAAATCACAATTTACGAACCAATTTACTCAACATCAAAATGCCATTGTCGTTACTCCTTTACAGAAACTGGCTACCAATGGGCAATGGCAAGATATCGATCATGATGTGCCTCATCTGACACATGGAGCAAAGCGCGGTGCCTGATTATGCCATAGGGGACATCCAAGGTTGTTATGATCCCTTACAACGATTGCTCGAATTAATTGATTTTAATGAAAAAGAGGATCGTTTATGGTTTGTTGGAGATATGGTGAATCGCGGACCGGATTCATTAGCAGTACTAAGATTCATTAGGGATTTACCAGTTACCCCTCAAATAACCCTTGGTAATCATGATTTGCATTTATTAGGCTCATTATTTGGCGAACAAGCCTGGAGAGGACATGATGATACTTTGCAAGGGATTTTGCAAGCTGAAGACGCAGAGGAGTTGGGGCATTGGTTACGGAGACAATCTATTCTTTGTATTTCTTCAGAGCTAAATATCGTCATGTGCCATGCCGGTATAGCCCCTTTATGGGATTTATCGAAAGCCATAAGCCTTGCACATGAATTGGAAACAATACTTTCTGGTGATTCATATACTGAATTTTTAACAAATATGTATGGAAATTACCCCGATATTTGGTCGGATGATTTGATTGGAATGGACCGATTGCGAGCTATTACCAATTATTTTACCCGAATGCGCTTTTGTGATGCTCAAGGAAGATTGGAGTTGAGATACAAGGGCACTATTGCTAAGGCTCCCAGACATCTTTATCCATGGTTTGAGGTGCCAGGTCGCAGAGAAATCGAAATGGAGATTGTGTTTGGGCATTGGGCTGCTCTAATGGGACGAAGCTCAAATCCTCGCATCCATGCAATAGATACGGGATGCCTCTGGGGAGGACAATTAACGGCTTTACGCCTGCAAGATAGGCAAAGGTTTACAGTACCAGGATTAACATAGCACCAACCTACGACTAATATTTTTACGAAGAACAGGCGATAAACAAAGGTGAAATTTTTAAATAAGGGCATAATATTGTTGCAGGTATTAATTTTACTAGGCCTGATTAGCTTCAATATTTGGGCTGTAAAGCCTCCTGCGCATCCAGACAGTTCTCTTTATTCCTGGGTAGATGATCCTAATGCAGAAGCACAGCGAGTAGAGCAAGCAGGAAAAAGATTACAAAAGGCTATAGCTAACCCAGAGTATATGTTAAAAAACTGGATAGAGCTCCCAACGT
The DNA here is from genome assembly GCF_000770585.1 of Legionella norrlandica. Lineage (GTDB taxonomy): Bacteria > Pseudomonadota > Gammaproteobacteria > Legionellales > Legionellaceae > Legionella > Legionella norrlandica. The sequence goes on from NZ_JNCF01000006.1 coordinate 11,151, forward strand.
CCCCTGAATCACGAAAGAAAACCATTCAGCATTTAAGCATAAGAGAAGCGATTCTTTTAGCATTACGCTATAATTCCAACATTCAAAACGCGGAATTGGATAGAATTATCCAGCGTTATCAATTGCGATTAGCTAATAATGAATTTGAATTACAATATGCTTTAGGGGCTTCTGGAGTTTTACAAAAAAGTACTTTTGAGGGAGTAGGCAGTTCTACAACCCATTCTTTTTTAGCCAGTCCCGAATTAGATTTAAAAACGAAAATAGGTACAAAAGCTTCTGTGTCTATTGACAGCAATGTTTCTACTAATAATAGTTATAATCCTGTTTTGAATTTTTCAATTACCCAGCCTTTGTTACGTGGATTTGGTAAAGCGGTGAATGAGGCAAAACTTTTGGATGCCGTTGATAAGGAATGGTTAAATAAGTTAAGTCTGCAACAGTCCGTTATCGATCAAATTACTCAGGTTATTACAGCATACAGGGCGCTGATTTTAAGTGGAAATAATTTACAAAACCAGCGTTTACAGTTAGAAGAAGCTAAGAAATCCTACCAGATTAATGAAAAAAAAATTGCAGCTGGGCAATTGGAGCCCACTGGAAATATACAACAATCTTATCAAATCGAATCTCTAAGTTTGATGGTAGAGCAAGGTGAAAATGATTTTAAAATAGCTTCACAAGAATTATTGCAAATGATAGGACTAGATCCAGATTTACATATCTCAGTTCCCAGTGATGTGGCTATCAATAAAATTATAGTTCCTGACTTGCAAGAATCCATTGAAATAGCGCTAAATCATAACACTCAGTATTTGGCTCAAAAAATGGCATTACGTGCCGATGAGCGCGCCTATGCTGTGGCTAAAAATCAACAACTTTGGCAGCTTGATTTGGCAGGTACTGTGCAAGGAGGCGCAGTCAATGATGTTACTGGTACTAATACTGGTATTAGTGGGATTTACAATGGCAATAATGTTACGGAGTCAGCTCGAGTAACTCTGACTATTCCATTGAATGATATTGGGCGACGTAGCCAATTAATCAATGCCAAAGTGCAATTGGAAAAAGATAGAATTAATCTTATCGCAGCGAAAAGAGCTTTAATTACTAATGTAACCAATACCATTAATAATATCCAGAGCTTAGCCAAGCGTTATGAGTTGGCACAAAAGCAAGTAAAATTGGCGGAGCAATCCTATGCGTTAGAAAAGAAAAAGCAAGAAGCTGGAATATCCAGTGCACTGGATGTCAACAATACGCAAAATCAGTTGATTCAAGCGCAATCAGGGTTGATAGGGGCAAAGATTGCATATCTTAATCAGTTATCAGCGTTACAACGGATTTTGGGAACCACGCTGGATTATTGGCAGATCAAACTAAGGTATGGCGGATGAACGATTATTTAAAAATATTCTCTATTGGATTTTTGTTTTTAATTCTGGCTTCCTGCGGCAGTACGGACAAACCACAAACCAGTTCATTAAAAACATATGAGGTGAAACCGCAACTTTTACATAAGACGCTGCATTTCACTGGCACAGTACAACCGATCAGGGAAAGCAGTTTGACCAGTCCAATGGAAGCGGTTGTCGACGCCATGAATTTTCATTATGGCCAGATGGTTAAAAAAGGCGATGTGGTTTTAACTTTAAACTCTAATGAATTACAAAAACAATATAACGATACTCTGACAGATTACTTGAAGGCAAAAGACAGTTACTCCATTGCTAAAGCAAAATTTGTGGGGACTGAAGAATTGTGGCATGCGGGATTGATATCCAAAAATAATTATTTAAGTGAGAAATCAGGTGTGGATACTGCGCGAGTGACTTTAATGCAGGCAACGCGTAAGCTTTCTGAAATGTTGGAAAAAATGGATGATAAAAATACTCAGAATTTATCCAATTTGAGTTTATCTGACTTTGATAAGATAAGAAAAGTACTTACTGCGAACCATAATTTAATTCATTTAAAAGCGCCTAGTGGCGGGATAATGCTTTATCCTCCAAAATCCAATGAGGATAAATCTAATCGCGTCACAATAGGATCAACCATAAAATCAGGTCAAGTTATTGCTTTAATTGGTGATTTGAGTGGAATAAGCGTAGAAATAGATGTCCCAGAAATAGATATTGATAAAATTCGCCCAGGAATAGAGGCCACCATTAGCGGAGTGGCTTTTGGCAAACATCAATTGAAAGGTAAATTGGTTGCCGTCAACGCGCAAGCATCAAATACCAGTAATGGGGGATTACCATCATTTACTGCAGTAGTTGAAGTTAACTCATTAACACCTGAACAACAATCATGGATAAAGGTGGGTATGAGTGCGTCTATTGAGCTGAATGTGGATTCCAATAATCAGCTATTAATACCTATCGAAGCCGTAAAAAGAGAAAAAGGTAACAGTGTGGTAAAAGTGAAATTAGCTCAGGGGACAATTCAGAAGCGTATTATTACAACTGGCGCAGCACAAGCAGATTCTGTAGTGGTGGAAAGCGGTCTTAAACCAGGGGAAGTGGTAGTTTATGATTGACAGGCCCCTAATTAAGCTCTGTGACTTGGTAAAGACTTATCATCTGGAAGGCTTTAGTACTACTGTACTAAAAAAAGTGTCTTTAAAAGTCTATGAAGGAGATTTGCTGGCAATTGTGGGGGCATCAGGTTCAGGTAAGTCTACCTTAATGAACATCATTGGCTTGCTAGATAAACCTGATTCAGGGACTTATACCTTAAACAATCGCAATGTAGCCAGTTTAAGTGATGACGAGGCAGCAGAGTTACGCAATCAGAATATAGGGTTTGTTTTCCAGCAATTCAATTTACTTCCTCGTTTTACAGCAATGCAAAATGTGGCGTTACCTTTAACTTATAGAGGCGTCAATCCAGCCTTGATGAAAGAAAAAGTGGAAGGAGCGCTAGAAAAAGTGGGAATGCGGCAATATATGCGCCACAGACCGACTCAGTTATCAGGCGGACAACAGCAACGGGTAGCTATAGCGAGAGCTTTGGTGACTGATCCACAGGTTATTTTGGCAGACGAACCTACTGGAGCACTGGATTCCCGAACTGGGGCTGAAGTGATGAATTTATTTTTAACCTTACATGGGGAAGGTCGCACCATTATTATGGTGACGCATGATGAGCATATTGCCGAGCAATGCAAGCGGAGGATTGCTTTGGCTGATGGGATAGTGATAGCGGAGTACGGATAATGAATTGTTTTAGTCATTGCCAGCAAGCGTTAGTTAATTTAACAGCAGCCAAGCTGAGGTCACTTTTGGCTGTTCTAGGGATATTGGTAGGAACGGCTGCGGTAGTTGCTTTGATTAGTTGTGGGCAATTAGCTACCGAAAAAGCTCTTGAGCAATTTAAGGCATTGGGTACTGATTTATTGGCAGTTTCTGTTTATCAAAAAGTACCAAGCAAATCACATAGTGAATCAGACTCATTATCTATAGCGCAATGGCAGCAACTTGCTGAACGCATTCCTTATGTATTAAAAATTGCCCCTTATAGCACTGCTTATCAAACTTTAAGTTTTAACGGAAAAATTATGCAGGGGGCAGTTATTGGGGCTGATGACAATTTGGCAGATATCGTGCATGTTAACTTGTCGCAAGGGCATTTTGTTTCTTTTTTAGATTCGTTCGAGCATTTTTGCGTTATTGGTGATGGTCTGGCGCAGCAAATGAAAGAAATCAGTATAGATGATCCAGTAGGAAAACAATTACGTATTGGCCAGTCACTCTATACTATTATTGGAGTTGCAGAGCGCTGGAGGGAAAATGGATTCTTTAACGAGGATATTAATCAAGCGGTTATCATCCCTCTGTCTGGAATCAGTTTGGTGAGTAAAGATGCTAAAATCAATAACGCTGTGTTACTGCTTAAGCCGGACAGCCCAATTGATGAAGTCATTGATGAAATAAAAGAAATCATTAATTCGCTGGTGCCCAAATTAAGCGTTTTCCCTCGTAGTGCCAAACAAATTATAGCCAGTATGGAAAGCCAGGGACGGATATTTACCTTGCTGTTAGCAGTAATAGGCGGGATTTCACTATTGGTAGGCGGTATTGGCGTCATGAATGTGATGCTCGTTTCTGTTAGCGAGCGTAAGAAGGAAATTGGTATTCGAAAAGCAGTTGGTGCAAAAAATAAAGAAATACAAGCTCTCTTCTTAGCCGAATCCGTTATGCTGTCCTTATTAGGAGGCATACTTGGAGTCATCTTAGGGCTAATTTTTACCAGGATAGTGGCTTATTTTAGTGATTGGACTTTTACTGTCTATTTACTTCCACCTATTGCAGGCTTTTTTGTTTCTGCAGCAACAGGTATTTTCTTCGGATTTTATCCTGCACGTCGGGCTTCTAAATTAGAGCCCATGGTTTCCTTGCGGAGTGAATAGATTTAAGTCATGCGTATTCTGAATATCATTTTTAATGATCTGGGGTATGTGAATAGAATGTAATTCCTACCCGCTCAATATGTTCAAGCAAATCTTGATTGTTTATAGTATGTTTAAGTGATAAATCAACCTTCCAGGCAAGCTCATGGGTAAATTCAAAAGCCTGAATTAAACCTTGCTTTTCTAGTTCAGATAAAGGTCTTGCTTGTGCCAGGTTTACAGTGGATGACAGTTGCTGTAGTGCTCTCGCGTAATTACTTAGTCGCTGTTGCCAGCGAATATCTACATTGGTCATGACTAAACTGCTCCAGATTTGATGTCTATCTAAAAATTGTTTTGTGAAGCAAAAATCTTTTATTATTACCTTATTCTACTAGGACTGTTTCATCTAATAAATTGATTTATTGCATTGAATTTATAAGTACTTTATGATGATAACCTACTTAAAATAAATGGAATTTTATATGTTAAAAAGAATTTTAGCACTAGCCATTTTAGCTTCTGGCTCACTTACTATGGCCTATGCTGATACTCCACCAGTATCATCAATAACCAATTCCAAACCATTGCCATCAAGTTATGCACCAGTAGTAATTAATGAAACGTTTCAAAGTATTCTACAAAGGATGAGCGCTGCTAAAGACAGTATTAATGAAAAGCAGAAAAAACTCTTAGAGCAGCGTTATGATTTAAGTAATACTCCTTCCAAAACCACAAAAATGACAGGCGGCAAACCTATTCAGGAAGGGGTTAGGGTTAAGTTACCTGAGGGTATAACTTGGGAGAAACTTGGTCAAATGACTCCTGAGGAAATTAAATCCCAAGGTGTTTTTCCACAAGGCTTTTTACCATTACCTCACCCTAATCATGGCGAAGGAGGAATGTTATTCCCCAAAATTGTTATCGATGAGTTTAAGAAACAAGAAGACAGGGATTTGACTCGCTTTGATTTAGACTTTGATATTCCAGAGCATTTTTTACCACCTTTCCCTGCCCCAATCTTTCTAACTACCAGACCTGATCTGGGTGATGTATCAAAAGGACAATTGGTTAATATTAATAATTATTATGAATTGTTTAATGGGCTATTAAATCCCAAGCAGCTTGAAGGATTACGCTTGTTAGTTACTCCGTTTCCACAACAACAATTCAACCAGACTGAAGATCGACGTACTGTTAAGCCCAGTAGAGGAGTTGCTTGCTTTGATTGTCATGCCAATGGCATACAAACAAGGCGACCCATTTGGTTGGCGACATTCGCCCACAAGAGTTTCGTCACCGTATTAACACACCTACTTTGCGTGGTGTCAATATACAGCGTTTGTTTGGATCACAAAGGGCTTTGAAATCAGTTGAAGATTTCACTGAGTTCGAACAAAGAGCTGCTTATTTTGACGGCGATCCCGTTATTGCTACGAAAAAAGGGGTTAATATTCTAGAGCGAGGTAGTCAGGTTCATTTCATGGCTGAGTTCCAGGAAATCTTAGATTTTCCTCCTGCCCCTAAGTTGACATGGGAAGGAAAGCTAGACCCTGCGAAAGCTACTCCGGAAGAGTTGCGCGGACAAGCGTTATTTTTTGGAAAAGCAAAATGCGCTACGTGCCATACACCTCCTTATTATACTGACAATACTATGCATAATTTGCAGACGGAAAGGTTCTTTAAACCGCAAATGATAAATGGCATGATGGCTGTTGGGGATGGCCCTATCAAGACTTTCCCGCTAAGAGGTATCAAAGACTCCCCTCCTTATTTGCATGATGGTCGACTTTTAACCCTGGCTGACACAGTAGAGTTTTTTAATTTGGTGTTGCAATTACAGCTGACTCCACAAGAAAAATCAGATTTAACAAAATTTATGGAAGCGTTATAAACTCGACTTAATTAAAAAACTACCACCGAACCCCTCTGCGGCGAAGGCCGCGGGGCCTATATTGAGACGTAATTGTTAGATTTTATTTTCATCACTGTAAACAGGACTTAATTTAGTCATTACAAACGAAGTGATGTACTCTAAATGTCCTTCTTATATAAAGAATTTTGGATTATCCTCAATGAGTTATAAAACTTCTTGAATGAATAAAATAAAGGCTGATTATAAAGAAAAAGTTGCAGGATGAGAGTTTAGCCCCCTCATTAGTGAAGGAGGCATAAGAATAATTTGTAGTGTAATCAACTAACCGTAAGGACCATCGCCATTCCCTGAGGTTTCACTGGCAGCCCATCCTATCCCTATAGCTGCTGCGGCAACGAATGCTAATACTGCAATCATTCCAGTCATATTTTCTCCTTGAATTTGTAACATTATAATGTTTAAAAAAAGCAGTATCATCTTACAAAGCTTTTCTGAAAAGATCAATGAAGGAATTTCTTAACTATTTGAAAATTCATGAAAAAAACAATGTGCCTATGTTTTGCTCTTTCTAAAATAATCGGTTTTGGTAAACCATAAAAATGTGATACATTCCTATAAATTTGGAATAACGATGAGCTTGTTTTGCTTATCTAGCTGAAATGCTTAAAGCCTGGTTTTCAATCCAAATTCATGTAATTAATATTTGATACCGATTACAGAGTGGTTCATGATTGATGATTATAAAACTGCCATTGTCATGGCGGTTTATAAACCTAATCCAGAAATTTTTTTCCAACAATTGCTGTCTATAAAGCATCAAACTTATAGCAATTTTATTTGTTTTTGCCTTAGCGATGGCCCTCATAATGGGCTTTTCACAAGAACTTCAGAAAAAATTGCTGATGATCGCTTTAGGTTCATTGATAGCGAAATCAAAGTCGGCTTTTATGATAATTTCAAGCGGGGGTTAAGTCTGGTTACTGATGAATTTGATTTTATTGCTTTGAGTGATCAAGATGATGTTTGGCACCCTAATAATTTAGAAAAAAAAATAAGCCATGCTCTTCAAACTAGTGCAGAATTAGTATATAGCGACGCAAGATTAATTGATGAACATAATAAGCTTATTGCACATTCATTATTTAAGTATAGTGACCTCCCCTCAAAAACCTCAAAAACAGACATTTTGCTAGTAAATAGTTTATTTGGCATGAGTATGGTATTTACCTCAAGAATATTAAAATTCGCGTTACCATTCCCTCCTAAGAATAATGTTTACATGAGTTATCATGATTGGTGGTTGGGGATAATTGCTATCTCAATGGCTAAAGTGTCTTTTCTGGAGGAAGCAACAGTAGATTACCGTCAGCATATCAATAATCTAGTGGGATCAGGTATGCAAAGAACTGCAATTAGAAAATTTAGAACTTGTTTGCGTTGTGTTGTTATCTATCCTTTTTACCCTAAGTACAGTATCACACGTTATTGTAAAAGAAACCGATTGTACAAAGATTTGCAAAAACATTTAATGCGTTTCAATAAGAAGCAAGAGAAACTAAAAAATCTGAAAATAACTTTCCAAGATTTTAAAAGGATCTTAAAAGGAAAAAATATAACTCTTATAGCATTCTGCTGGCTTATGCTGCTGGCTCAAGCTTATCTTGGTTTTAAGCCCACAAGAAAAATGGCTTTGAGAATTTATCGACGAGTTAAATTAGACAGAAATTTTATGAATACTTAATTAAGCTATGGCTTCCTTATTCCGAGCAACCTGGCAATCTTCTTTGTAACGCTGGATTAATTTTGTAAGGTCTGTTTCGTATTGTAATACCCCATGGTTGAGATAAATTCCTTGATCGCAAAATTTACCCAACTCACCTAAATTATGCGATACCATTATTATACCTTTCCCTTTTGCTCGTTCTTCCAGTACTTGTCTGCATTTTTCCTTGAAGCTTGCATCGCCTACTGCCATCACCTCATCTATGACATAAAAATCAAATTCAAAAGCAACGGACATTCCAAAAGCTACACGTGATCGCATTCCAGAGCTAAAAGTCATCATTGGCATATCAAAGTAATTCCCAATTTCAGCAAAATCGCGCACAAACTCAACAAGTTCTGTTGTTTTTTCTTTATTGTAATTGAATAGGCGACAAACAAATTTAATATTTTCTCGTGCTGTCAACGTAGGGATAAATCCCCTACTAACCCCTATTGGCCAGGATATTGAACTGGTGCGAATTACGCGTCCGCGATTGGGTTCTTCTATCCCACAAAGGACTCGGAGTAAAGTTGACTTACCAGCGCCATTAGGTCCTAATAGAGCTAGACGACCTCCTTTTGGCAATTCCAGGTTCAAGTTTTCAAAAACGATCTTTGATTTTCCATTGACCTTATAATACTTCGTAATCCCTTCTGCTTTAATCATTCGATCTCTCCCTAACTAATGTTCCTCGATTTCTATCATAATTTTTTGGCGAAATGCTATGTAAGCCATCAAACCTAATAATAGAGATACAGTCGCGCAAAACCAAAGATAAGGCATGCTTGCGGCAGTTTGGAAGGGTGCAGCGATTGAAAAAGCTTGTCGTGATAATTCATTACATTGAAACAAAGGATTATAGGACATGATGGTTAGCAAAGGCTCAGGAACTAAATTCGCAGGAATAAAAACACCTGAAACCAGATATAAGATTCTTGAAAGTATAGTAATAATTCGTCTTATAAACAGAAAGAAGAAACCGGCAACAGATAAGATAAAGGCAATCCCAAATAAAAATAGTGTGAAGGCAAAAAAAGTTTCGAATAACATGAGAGGGTTATACAGTGTCCATTTGATGTCAATCCACCAAAAGAGAATCAAAATCAACAGGTAGCTGGCAATCAAAATAAGTGCCTCAGTGATTACCATTGCGATAACCGTATCAATTGGTTTTATTTGTCGAAACATATACAAGGCTTTGTCGGTTACAATCTGTGTTGGGGCTTTCCCTAGTACATTGGAGAACAACATGAAGGGCATTACCCCGAGTAGAATAAAGAGCGGAAGTGGTAATTCGCTATCAGCATGTCTGCCCAGAGCTATCCGCACAAAAATCCAAACTGCAACATGCATTAAGGGGGTTAAAAAAATCCAAATGAACCCAAATGAGCGTGTTGAGCGAACGTTATTAAGGAATTTTTTTTGGATATCGCGGATTACTAGACAGGTTATGGCAGAATACATGACTTGCCAAGATGATCTGACTCCAATGCTCATAGATATTCCTTTCTTACCAGACAAGTATTTCAGATGCCGATGCTTAAAATTACCATTGCTGGTAATCATATCAAATGTCAATCCAAAAGGCTTGACTCCTAAATTAAAATTCGATGAAATGCTGCAATGCAGGAGTATAATTAATTTGTAAGGGATTATATGAGTCTTTCCTACCTTAAACAATTGGAAGCTGAGAGTATCTATATTTTCCGTGAAGTAGTCGCCGAAGCAGATAATCCAGTCATGCTCTATTCTATAGGCAAAGACAGTTCTGTGTTGCTTCACTTGGCTTTAAAAGCATTTTATCCTGCTAAAATACCTTTTCCAATTCTTCATGTTGATACTGGCTGGAAATTTAAGGACATGTATATTTTCAGAGATGCCATAGCAAAAAAGCATAATCTGAATCTTCTTGTTCACACCAATGAAGAAGGAATTAAAAATAATATTAATCCATTTATTCATGGTTCAGCTATACATACTGATGTGATGAAAACAGCAGCGCTTAAACAAGCATTGGATCATTATCAATTTGATGCTGCTTTTGGTGGCGCCAGAAGGGATGAAGAGAAATCACGAGCAAAAGAACGTATCTTCTCTTTCAGAAATTCTCAGCACAGATGGGATCCCAAAAATCAGAGGCCGGAGCTTTGGTCTTTATATAATACTCGAAAAAACAAAGGAGAAAGCATTAGGGTTTTTCCTTTATCTAACTGGACAGAGATTGATATTTGGCAATACATATATTTTGAAAACGTTGAAATTGTTCCTCTGTATTTTGCTGCCCTGAGGCCGGTCGTTGAGCGTGATGGCGTTCTTATAATGGTTGATGATGAACGCATACCTCTGCGTAAAAATGAAACACCTAAAGAGCAAATGGTCCGGTTTAGAACTTTAGGATGTTATCCATTGACCGGTGCAATTCGCTCCAGTGCGGATACTCTACCCAAAATTATTTATGAGCTCATGGCTAGTAAACAAAGTGAACGGCAAGGACGTGTAATTGATAACGATAGTCAATCTTCAATGGAGAAAAAAAAGGAAGAAGGGTATTTTTAATATGGAAGAAACAACCATTCCAAGCGGGCTTAGAGAACAACCTGCCAGCATGACCGAATTTCTGGAAATTCATGAAAAAAAGAGTTTGCTGCGTTTTATTACCTGTGGTTCTGTGGATGATGGAAAGTCTACCTTAATTGGCCGATTATTGTTTGAAACCGGTATGATTTTTGATAATGAACTGGATGCACTGAAAAGAGATAGTCAAAAATTTGGAACCACCGGCAGTGATATTGATCTGGCCCTTTTAGTTGATGGGTTGGTCTCTGAACGCGAACAAGGCATTACTATCGACGTGGCCTATCGCTTTTTCACTACCCCGCGCCGTAAATTTATAGTTGCTGATACTCCTGGCCATGAACAGTATACTCGCAATATGGCGACAGGTGCTTCAACAGCCGATTTGGCTGTTGTTATGATTGATAGTCGCAAAGGAATACTTACCCAGACAAAACGGCACAGTTTTATTGTTTCTTTATTGGGTGTAAAACAGGTTATTGTCGCAGTCAATAAAATGGACTTGATAGGGTATGAGCAGCAACAATTTCTGGACATTGAACGTTCTTATCGCCAATTTGCAGCCAGTTTAGGTTTCGAGCATATTTCAGTGATTCCAGTTTCTGCGTTAAAAGGGGATAATATTAGTGTTTATAGTTCTATGATGCCATGGTATCAAGGGCAAACTTTACTGAACGCACTCGAATCTGCTGAAATAAAAACCAATCAAAATAGTGGGCCATTCCGTTTCCCAGTGCAATGGGTAAACAGACCTAATTCCGGTTTTCGTGGTTACGCTGGTACAGTAGTCAGTGGCAGTATAAAACCAGGCGAAGCGGTACAGATCCAGCCATCAGGAAAGACAACCAGGGTGAACAGTATTATAACCTATGATGGTGAACAAGGCATGGCTTTCACTGGCCAATCGATCACTCTAACTTTGGAAGATGAAGTTGATGTTTCGAGAGGTGATGTGATTACCAATAGACAATCTCCATGCGAGGTAGCTGCACAATTTCAGTCCACTATATTATGGATGTCCAACAGTCCTATGATTAGAGGACGGCAGTATATTTTGAAGTGTGCCACCCAGACGGCATTATGTATCCCTAATTCTCCTAAATATCAACTTGATGTGAATACTGGAGAACATAAAGCAGCGGATAAATTGGAGTTGAATCAAATAGGTGTTTGTGACATTTCACTTAACAAGGAAATTACTTTTGAGCCTTATGAAAAAAATAAAACATTAGGTGGTTTTATTTTAATAGATCGGTTATCTAATGAAACTGTGGCATGTGGCTGGTTAAACTTTGCATTAAGACGCTCTGCCAATATTCATAAACAGGAATTAATGGTAAATAAGCCAAGCCGAGCCAGCATTAAAGGCCACCATTCTTGCGTGCTCTGGTTAACAGGGCTCTCTGGTGCAGGGAAGTCTACTATCGCGAATATTGTCGAATCAAAACTCAATCAACTAAAAATTCACACTATTTTATTGGATGGTGACAATATTCGACATGGACTGAATAAAGACTTGGGTTTTACTGAACGCGATCGTGTTGAAAATATCAGGAGAATAGCAGAAGTGGCCAAGTTAATGTGTGATGCGGGTTTAATTTGTATTGTATCCTTTATTTCTCCTTTTGAACATGAGCGTTTAATGGCAAAAGAGCTGATTGGAGAAACCGAATTTTTTGAACTTTTTATAGATACGCCGCTAGAAATTGCTGAAATACGTGATACAAAAGGGTTGTACAAAAAAGCTCGTCGTGGTGAGATTAAAAATTTTACCGGGATAGATAGTCCTTATCAACCACCTAAAAATCCATCCTTAACTATCAATACAATAGAACAAAGTGTGGAACAAGCAGCAGTAGCTATAATCAATTTATTAAAAGAAAAGGAAATTATTTCGTGCAGGACATAATTTCCAAGTTAGTAGAGGTGTGTTGGCAGGCTGCTGATGCCATCATGGCATGTTATGATGATGACTTTAATTATACCCCAAAAAAAGATGGTTCTCCCCTGACTAAAGCAGATCTGGCTTCTCATCACATCATTGTGAAGGCACTTTCTGCACTTACTCCCAATATTAAAATTATTTCAGAGGAATCAAGTCAATTAATCCGTACAAAAGTAATCATTAATCCTCCTATCTCAACTTCCTTGATAGCGGGATCCACGAATCTACGAATTTCATTAGAGGGAGAGGGAGTCCTTAGCGATCTTAAGCCTGAGCAGTTGCATGATGAGCTAGATAATGAATTCTGGCTAGTCGACCCTTTGGATGGTACTAAAGAGTTTATTAAAAAAAATGGCGAGTTCACGATAAATATAGCTCTCGTGCGGGAACAAAACCCAATCCTGGGGTTAGTATGTTGCCCGGCATTTAATGAAATTTACATAGGTCACGTAGGCCATGTTTGTTATAAACAAAAGCGCCATAGTGAGCAAATTACATTGAAACTCGAACCACATCAACCAGAAGAATACATCGTTATCGGCAGTCGCTCACATGGTAATCAGAAAGAAATGGGTGATTTCCTGAAAGATAAGAAAGTAAAAGAGTTTCTAACGGTAGGTTCGTCTTTAAAGTTTTGCCGAATTGCAGAAGGGAAAGCTCATCTTTATCCAAGATTCGGAAGAACAATGGAGTGGGATACAGCAGCAGGCCACGCAGTGCTTATGTCAGCAGGTGGGGAAGTAAAGGAACTAGATGGAAAGCCTTTATACTATGGGAAAGCGAGATTAGAAAATCCCCATTTTCTGGCAAGTTTTAAATGTGCCGAGAGCTTTCCTTGAAAAAGTTGGGTATTGCTTTGGATTATAGTAACGAGGGTGATTGTTTATTAGGTAATTAATGACATGGTTGGGTTTCACACAAGTACTATTCATGTTCCTAACCTAGGATTTACTTAATAAAGGTGCTTAATCTCTAATTATGCAATTAAGAACAAATCGTTTTTTTTGTCTTAAGTTTATTGTAAGAAATGCATTGTCCTGTTTTACTGACTACAACGTTCACGTTTTGATCTGCTTTAGTATCTTGGGGCAAGGAAAATTGATAGCCAACGAATGAGGCTCTTGGAAGTTGTAAATAACTCCAATTTCTGGAAAACAGAGAAGCTTGAGTTGAACCAATTTGTTCCTCATCTAAATAAATGTCAAGAACTACGGGTTCATCACTATTACTGTAGTAAGCAACACCGTGAATAATATTATGGCGATCAATATCAGCAAATCCATACACCCAAGGTTGGCATGAATTAAAAATGCGCAGTCGTTCTTCAAAAATTATTTGGGCTTTGTCATATAATTGCTGATCATTTGTTATCAAATTCTGGACACTGTTTATTGCATCAGAATCAATAGCAAATTCCGAGCTGGTTTCGTTTAAGTGCAACATTTCAAGATTTAACTGATATTGATGGTTAATTAGCTTTATAGACTGGTCATACTCCTCAGTTAACCCAATAAATCCAATTAATTCTAAGGGAACACCACGTAACATGAAGGCTTGGCATTCGTATTTACTAGGGATTTTAATAAATTCATAAAATGAGCCTTTATAACCATTATCTCTTACGTAATGCAGATAATGAGAAATAATTTGTTCCAAGGGATTTCTAACGAAAGTCATTGCTTGAGAAATGCCAAAAAATGGTAAGTATTTCATAATTCGAACATGACCCGAAATGGCACTAATCTCCTCAATTTCTTTAAAAAAATTGTAAGTATCCCTGTTGCCATTATAAAAATAATCAATGATTACCTTGGAAGTTTCAACGGAGGAAGGGCTATAGTCATACATTATTTTATTAAGGCCAAAAAAAGACTCCAAACTTTTGCGAAAGCTGGTCCCTCCGGTTTTCGGAATATGAACAAAAAAAATTTTATTCTCAGCCATGATATAATAATGTAACAGAATTCCAGCAATGTATTCCTGATTATACCCTAGTACTATAGAATAGAAACATGAATTTTGATTAATAAGGAAGTTGGTGTGAACAGATTTCAAGTTTTAAAAAAACACTTGAAGTATCATAAATGGATTAAAAAGAACGAAACCAAGAAAAGAAAATATGACTTTGATATCAATCCATTAATATCGGTAGTCATGCCAACATACAATACCAATCCAATTTTTCTAAGAAGAACCATCAAATCAGTACTTAACCAAGATTATGCCAATTGGGAATTATGCATTGCAGACGATGCATCAACAAATCCTTTTACTATAAAAATTCTCAAACGATACAATAACCATCCTAAAATTAAAATCAAATTTCGAGAAACGAATCAACACATCTCAAAAACAACAAATGAGGCATTTGAATTAGCGACAGGAGAGTTTATTGCTTTTTTGGATCATGATGATCTTCTTGCTCCTAATGCACTCTCTGAAGTAGTGCAAGCTATAAATAACAACCCCTTTGTCAAATTGATTTATAGTGATGAAGATAAAATAAGTGCTGTAGGTTTCCGAAAAGAACCTCTGTTCAAACCAGATTTTAATTATGATTTACTTCTGAGTATGAATTATATTTGTCACCTTTGCGTCATTAAAAAGGACCTATTGCGTCAGGTTGGTGGACTTCGTATCGGCTTTGAAGGGAGCCAGGATTACGATTTATTGTTAAGATGTTTGTCTTTTATTAGGGAAGATGAAATTTTGCATATCCCCAAAATTTTATATCACTGGCGTACTAGCAAAAATTCGGTGGCTAGAACAATAAAAAATAAGGATTATGCAACCCAGGCTGGTCAAGAGCTCTTCAGGAATATCTCAACAATAATCAAATTAAAGCTAGTGTTGAAAAAGGAGTAATCTATACCACTTATCGCGTGAAATACCATCTGCCTGAAAATCTGCCATTAGTGAGTTTAATCATTCCAACAAAAGATAAGGTTGAGATACTCAAAAAATGTGTCCAATCTATTATCGAAAAAACCACCTATCTCCATTACGAAATAATTATTATAAATAATCAAAGTGTCGAAGAGGAAACATTTAAATTTTTTGATGATTTAAGAACACAGAAAAGTAATATCAAAATTCTGGATTATGATCACCCTTTTAATTATTCTGCTATGAATAACTATGCGGTGGAGCACCATTGTCAAGGCGATATAATCGGTTTGCTTAATAATGATGTAGAAGTTATCAGCCCAGACTGGCTATCAGAAATGGTTTCTCATGCTATTAGGAAAAATGTGGGTTGTGTTGGAGCAAAACTGTATTATCCCAATAATACGATTCAACATGCTGGCATTATTTTAGGTATTGGGGGTGTTGCAGGACACTCCCATAAACATTTTTCTGATAGATCACCAGGTTATTTTGGCCGCTTATTCCTTATTCAAAATTTGTCTGCAGTGACAGGGGCTTGTTTAGTAGTAAAAAAGTCGATCTACCAGGAAGTGAATGGATTGAACGAAGATTTTTTAAAAGTAGCCTTTAATGATGTTGATTTTTGTCTTAAGGTCAGACGATTAGGGTACAAGAATCTATGGACCCCTTACGCCAAACTTTATCACTATGAGTCTCTTTCCAGAGGCTATGAAGACACGCCTGAGAAAATGGTGAGATTTAGTAATGAGATTAAATACATGACAGAAACATGGGGCGATATATTGAAATATGATCCTTACTACAATCCCAATTTAACATTGGAAGCGGAGAATTTTTCTTTTTCTATATAAAACGGGCCTTTTCCTGAGCACCTTATTGCCATTGCACTACTAAATATTAGAAACCTGCAAGGAATAATTTATAAATTTAAACGACTTTTCGTCAGAGGATGCAGATGTTCTCTAAATGGATACTTTATTAATGGAAGTTTTAAATATTATGAAAGAGGTTATTTAATTATGCATGCATCATCAATGGAAAATATGCAGAAGTGTTATTCAAGGTACATTCAAACTCATTTCAAGACTGGTAACAATCTTACACCTCTAAAAGTTCTTGATGTTGGTGGAGCGAATGTTAATGGAAGTTATAAAGATATTTTTTCAAATGCTGAATTTGATTATATTGCTGCTGATCTTGAAAATAAGGAGGGTGTTGATGTGGTTTTAAATAACCCTTATCACCTACCCTTTGAGAATAGTTCTATTGATGTTGTCATTAGCGGACAAGTTTTTGAGCATGTTGAATGTTTTTGGATTTTATTTGAAGAAATGGTTAGAGTATTACAACAAAATGGCTTAATAATATTAATTGCCCCATCTGCTGGCCCTATTCATCGCTATCCTGTTGATTGCTATAGATTTTATCCTGATGCATATCAAGCCTTAGCTAAGGCTTTTCAATGCCACCTTATAGATTGTTGGCACGATAATAAAGGACCTTGGAATGATTTAGTGGGAGTGTTTGCAAAACATCCGGATATAAAAAAATATAATTACAAGGATAATGATATTTCGATTTTTTGTTCAAAAAAAAATAAATTCGAACAAGTAGTTGTACCACAATTCATTTGCAATTCAACCTGCGCCGCTGAGGAAGAGAAGATACAAGGAGAGATTTCTTATCTTACAATTTTGGAAGCTTTGCATAAAGAGATTAAACCAAACATTTATTTGGAAATCGGAGTGCGTAAAGGGAAAAGCTTATCTTTGGCAAAGTGCTGTGCTCATGGTGTTGACCCTTTTCCAGAAATAAAGCACCTCCCAGAAAATCATATAATTCATAGAATGACTAGTGATGATTTTTTCGAATTTGAGGCTGCTACAATTTTCCAAAATAATAAGCCAGATTTAGTTTTTATTGATGGAATGCATTTATTTGAATTTGTCTTAAGAGATTTTATAAATATAGAAAAAATAGCAAAAAAAAATACGGTTATCGTCATTGATGATATTTATCCAAACCATCTTCGTCAAGCCCAACGAAAACGGGAAAGTAAAGTATGGACAGGTGATGTATGGAAAATTTTTTTTTGTTTAAAAGAGTTTCGCTCTGATCTTAAGTTGAATTTGTTAAATACAAAACCGACTGGATTGATGCTAATAACGAATCTCAATCCTAAAAACGATATATTGACTAAAAAATATAATCCAATCGTAAGGAAGTTTAGTACATTAGATTTGGAAAATTATGAAGAGATACTTTTGCGAACAAACTCAACACCAATAGGGTCATTGGGAATATTTAATAAATTCTCTCAGCAAAATAACATTAGAGGAATAGTAACTGATTAATGGTTAAAATTTTTAAGGAAATGCGCACTCATGTTTAAAAAAATATGTAGAAAAAGAAGTCAAAATATTTCGGTTATAGTCATTAGTTATAATATGCAAAGAGAACTCCCGAGGACTATCTTTAGTCTTCTGCCACCTTATCAGCAATTAATCAATTATAATTTAGAGCTAGAAATAATAGTTATTGATAATGGTTCATCCCTTCCTTTAAATCTTGGCGCGCTGTCAGATAAGATTAAAGTTATTTGTATGAAAAACCCGCAACCGTCTCCAGTTAAAGCTATTAATTATGGGTTAAGAATTGCTAAGCATAATTTAGTAGGCGTAATGATTGATGGGGCTCGCCTCGCTTCCCCAGGTTTAATTAATAAAGCAATTATTGCATCAAAAATACATCATCGCCCCATTATAGCAAGCTATGGTTTTCATTTGGGACCAGATGTGCAGATGAAAAGTATGCACAATGGTTACAATCAGAAAATTGAAGACAATTTACTCGAACAGGCTGATTGGACTAACAATGGGTATAACTTATTTAAAATAAGTTCATTTGCTGGATCGTCTGCTAATGGTTGGTTTGCTCCTGTTTCTGAGAGTAATGCTATTTTTATGAAGAAGGAAATGTGGGAGGAATTGGATGGGTATTGTGAAAAATTCATAACTCCAGGAGGTGGTTTAGTCAATTTAGATTTATATAATAGAGCAAGTTTACTACCTGATTCTGAGTTAATTATGGTAATTGGTGAGGGAACATTCCATCAAATACATGGCGGTGTGGCCACGAATAGACCTACGGACTCTAATATAAAAAAAATATTTCATGATGAATATAGGCAAATAAGGGGAGTCAAGTTTTGTCCTGTCAATAGACAGCCTATATTTATAGGAGCGATGCCTGAAGAACTAAAAGAATCCAAGTTATGGTTTTATAGTTCAGTTAACTGATTTATTCCAAAATTTAACATCCAAGAACCTGTAAGGTAATTATTCACGCCCTTTCGTAGTTTTTAATGCGTGACCTTGTGTCTTAAAAATATAATTTAATAGACTCTTGTTACTGTTGTACAGTAGCAAATTAAAAAGAAGCGACAGATCGCAGTGATCTGTGGCAAGAAGCCTGTGTAATAGCAAGATCGTCGCTTCATCCCTTAACCGAGCTCGAACAGTTACCAGGGAGCTACAAAATCCTGTACCTACAAGGCTGAGTGATTAAAGGCCTCTATTATCATGTTTCAAGAAGGAAAAATTTATATAGGAATTGATGTATCAAAATCTGCTAGCTAAAACAGGTCAAATTGATGCCGAGATCATCGCCTTATTTGCAAGTAAAATGTCAACAGATCCTAACAATACTAAACACCAGTAAAATTAATGGGTGTATTTTTTATGATCTGTTTACTCCATGAATCTTTGTCAATAATATCGTCATTGGTAAATTTTTTACCGGTATACAGCTCATATTCATCTCTCCAAAGTTGAGCGTATTCAACGTCCTGATAATGCTTAAAATATGGACCCCCCTCAGTAAAATGCAACATTTTAGGCTTACCATTCAGAGGTTCTTTATACCATTCAACTAGCCAATTCCACTCATAAGAAAATTCGCCAATTTCGTTATCTTCTAGCCACATGAATCGATGTAAAAATAGAGGGCTTACTTCATTTACTAGTTCAGGAGTAATTAATTTATTTTTTGGATGATCACAGTTCCATAAAACGACAGAAGACCAGTTTTTTCTTGGATATAATGTTTGCTTTTGTCCATCGAGCTTTACTGTTTCTGTTGGCTTATAGTCATGCTTTGCACACAGCACCGCATATTTGTCATTTGCCAAATCGAATAGCTTATTGAGATCTTCAAGTGCCAACATGTCATTATCACAAAATAAGACCCATCCTTTATAACCTGCTAGCCAAGGAGTTAGAAAGCGCGTAATTGAAAACTCAGTTGAGCCATTTTTATCAATAGGGCGAGTATAAATTCCCAAATCACGTAAGGATTTTTGTATGATTGGATAACACTTGATATCATTGGAATGACGCTCAATAGAGTGTTTTGCTATTTGATATACGATATCCTGATATGAAGTGTAGCCGACAAATACTTTGCGCATTTTCTTCCTTCCCTGTATTGAATTCAATAAATAAAGTTAAGCACATTCTACAGCTTATTTTTTGAATAAGCTAATATTATCAATAAGTAAGATGAGATTTAAAGTGCGGTTAAAAGTATTTTAAATCACATCTCAATAAGTAAGCATTTTTCAATGATATTGCTTGTTAAAGTGCCGAATGATTAAATAGAATAGCCATAGTTACAAATTTACACATCGATATGCATTTATCGTAAATGTTCACGCAATGACGTCAACTTAAGTTAAAATACTTTATTTATCATATAGATAATGAATAGACTGAATGCTTTTATGGAAAGCCCATGTATAGAGCAAAAAGTTTCAGCAAGTCGTCTTGGGAAATTGTGAGCCTGACTTATTCCAAAAACTCTTTGTTAGAGCTGCTTCACGCGCCAAAGTTAAGATACGACCCAGCTGAATAAAATCTATAATTAATTTCACAAACCACTACAGTCTATTGCAATCTCTGATGTATTCCGAAATGCGCTTTAATATAAGGTAACCGTGATTCCTGATCTATGCCATCTTGTGTTTCTAGGAGGCACATATTGTACTCATCCGCAAATAAACAACAAGTTATCATGTCAGCTACAATCCAAGAAGAGCATGTTGCTGCAAACCTCTTTCTCGCCACCCGAGCTTTAGAAAAATGGTCAGTCCTCCCCTCATATAGATGACGCATCCCCCTATTGGCAAAACTCAAATCGCCAAATACTTCTTCGTAATTATGGATTACAACTTGGAGTGTACCTTCTTTGTGCATAATATGACTAGAAGCCTGAAATATTGCTCTCGGCATCTTTGAGTTAACTATGGAAAACTTACGGAAGTCAATATCCACTCTCTTCAAACTTAAAAAAGTAACGCTCCTCGCTTGTTGTGATGAGAGAAACAATTCTATGGGAATAAACCATTTCTTGATTTTGAAGTCAAATATAGCCCTTGTAAATGTTGAACCAACCACAATAATGAGAGGAATATCAGGGTCAAGAGAACTGATAAACGTATCGGTACAACAACCCGATGGGATAATAATAGCCCTCTTTATCTGAGACGCATAATCCTTAAAAAAAGGATGATCGGCGGGAGATGTGTGGTTTTCCGGACTAGATGGCACTAGAAAGGGTTTCTTTTCTACTTTGACTGAAGAGATTTCTGTTCTGTTCGAAGACCTAAGCCGAACAATCGCATCAGATATCAGGTCATGATTATAAAGATTATTGTAATTGAAAATTTGTGACGACCTATTTATTTCAGCCTTCTTTGAACTATATTCTTTTGTATAGTTAACATGAGTAAGCTCTCTAGCAGAGGAATGCATTGTCACGGCGCAATATGTATTATATCGCATTTCAACATATTTATCGATAAGTCCATCACGAAGCCTAAACCCATTTTCATTGAATATTTTGACAATATCCATGAAAAACTCCAGTTCATATAGACGCATCCAGAACCCACCTTTGGTAATAGCGTATTTTTTCTTCGCTTGCTTCGCTGCCAGTATTTTAGAGTAATAGTTAAGAAAAGAAGGTACGAAGGATCCGATGTCGGCCAAAAGCGAATATCCACTTGCAATGCACAACATGATATTTCATCATTAGATAATATTAACATTTGCTCATCGAGGAATGGTGACAATACTTCAATATCTCCATCAGACACAAGAATATGTGTATACCGGCCAACAAGACCAAATACATCTTCAATGAAAGCGACCGTACATGCATTGTTAATAATGTTATTTTGAAAAGCACAATACCCTTTTATACAATTTTCTGACAAATAACGATCAAGGGTGGGAATTATTTCAGTTTCTGATGTTTCAGTATTATTATCTATAACATAAATATCCACAGCCGGCTCATGCGTATTGAGTGCTTCAATTGTTCGTGAGATAAAATCTTTACTATTAAAGGATAAAAGTAATGCAGCGCAAGACATAAAAAATTCCTATGCGAATTATTCAAAATAGAGTTCAACACCAGAAAAAATCTCCATCAACTTCCTGATGTTTTTTTCTAGTCGATAAAGCGCTCGAAATCTAGTCTATTGGTCTCTACCTTGAATGAGAGATAAATCCGTTTTATAACTTTTCAGATTGCAATCTTAGCAAGAAATTTTTTAAAATTCATATTATTTTAATAAAATAAATGAATTGAATTAATAAATTATATGGGGTATAAGTTCCATTAAGACAATAACCTTTACACGGATATGTTAGTCTATTTTTAGTTCCTGAATAGCATCTCTAGATATTATCAATTTAAAGATATTTATCATAAATATAGGATATATAAAATGCTTTCTGTTTTTAAACCTAGATTACCCCTTACTTCGGATTTAATACCTTATCTTGAGAAAATTGATTCCAACCGCTGGTATTCTAATTTTGGTCCTCTTCACGAAGAATTTAGACAAAAACTGGCAATTCATTTTGGACTTGGCATTGATCAGGTTGCTCTTGCTTCGAATGCTACAGTAGGGCTTGCGCTGACCTTAGAAGCTGTTTCACTCAAACGACCATCCAAACAATGCATTTGTCCTTCATGGACATTTGCCGCTACTCCTCATGCAATAATTCAAGCAGGTATGTCCCCTGTATTTCTAGATGTAGACGAGAACAGTTGGGACTTGAATAGTGAACAGCTAGATGAAAAAGATTTTGCTGAAAGTTCCGCAATAACTGTTGTATCTCCTTTTGGACAACCAGTAAATCTGACGAAATGGGAAAAATTTGTTGAACGATATGGAGTTCCAGTTGTTTGTGATGCTGCGGCAAGTTTTGATGCCGTAGGGAAACTTCCAACTTTCAATATAGGTTCCATTCCTATTGTTATAAGTCTTCATGCGACCAAAACATTACCTGCTGGTGAAGGAGCTATTATTTTATGTTCTGATCCAGATCTTATTGAACGCATTCGACAAATGTCAAATTTTGGTTTTTCAACAACTTCAGTAGCGCAGACAATCGGTACTAATGCCAAACTAAGTGAATATGCTTGTGCTGTGGGACTCGCATCACTTCAAAACTGGCAACAAACTCGCGATATATTACTAAAAAAAACTAAATTCTATCGAGCTGGTTTAAAAAATATACCTTCTGTCGAAGTATTTGGAAGTAATACAAATTTTGTTGCGAATTATTTAATAATCGAGACAAAGCAAGATAGTTATCAACTTTCAAATTTCCTCCGAGAACGCAAAATCGATACCCGTCGCTGGTGGCGCAGTGGCTGCCATAATCACCCAGCATTTTCTAGCTATAATGTAAAACCATTACCGATAACAAAGCGCTTAGCAAGTCATAGCCTAGGATTACCATTCTTCCTTGATATTACTGAGGAAGATATAGAAAGCGTTATCAACGCTGTTGCAGAATTTAGCTATAAGAATAACTTGTTAAGTGATAACTTAAAAAATACATACTCCGTTGATATTTAATTATACCGCAAAAATATTTATTTTGTGATAAATGCTAGATTTTCTGGTACCTGAAAGATAGCTTATTGAATTAAGAAAAAGAAACTATAGAATACATTAAATTGGTGAATTCTCTTATGAATGGAATTGGCTAGTAGAATGATATAAAGAACCATAAGATGGTAAGTCCAAAATGCTGCATTTTGCTGAGGGCGGTCCTTATTTTAAACATTACTAAGCAGTGGAGTACGCCCAGCTTTGGAAAACTGAATAAGAACTATATACGGGGAAAAAATTTACTAATGATGATCTTATTGATAAAGATTTCTGGAGTGAGAAAATCATATAAAGATACATCAGTTCATTATACAGGTGCACAATATACACGAATTTTATTTTAAGATGGCATTATTGATTAATGTTATGATGGTGCTTTGTCATCGATCTCAGAGCAGCCATGAAGTACCAAGAAATTACTTTTACTTAGTACGTATGCCAACTCTACAACTTAACTATCAATCATATATAAGATCTTTTTGGAGAATTAGATGCCTTTCCTGACACGTGAATTAATTGACCTAATGGGTTTTTCTGCTGTAGGGAACAATGTCCAAATTTCCGATAAGGCTTCTTTTTATAACATCAACCAAATTTCTATAGGTAATAATGTTCGGATAGATGATTTTTGCGTATTTTCCGCTGGGGATGGTGGGATATACATTGGTGATTATGTTCACATAGCAGTAGGTGTGACTGTAATTGGTGCAGGCAAAATTACAATATCTAGTTTTTGTGGTCTTTCTTCGAGGGTTGCTATATATTCTAGTAGTGATGATTATTCTGGGCTAGTGATGACAAACCCCACTATCCCAGCTCAATATAAAAGAGTAGCTCACGCAAATGTCTTTTTGGGGAAGCATGTCATTATAGGGAGTGGAAGTATAATTCTTCCTGGTGTGACTCTAGAGAATGGTGTCGCGGTTGGGGCATTGAGTTTAATAGCAAAGGACTGTAGCGCATTTGGAATCTATGCTGGTTCTCCTGCAAAACGCATCAAAGAACGAAGTAAGAATTTATTGCAGCTAGAGGAAAAGTTTCTTTCGCATAACACCCCAACAAATTGAATAAAAAAACTATTTGATTAACTTGAAAACCTACCTTGGATTTTTTGTAATAGGTCAAAGATAAGTGTTTTTTCAGGATATTCTGAATAAAAACCATATTGGCTTTAGCTCCAAACCAATTATCAGAAAGAGTATAATCAAAGGGTACCTGATTGGTAACCGCTCCTTATTCATCCTTTGTCCTTTTAAAAATTGCGGACAAAAGCTATCTTTTTTAAAAACAAGTCAAGACGTTGCTGCGTAAGGTGAGTTATTATTTGTTTTTGCCATTTCAAAAATATTTAGAACTTCAGCACATTGGCTTTCAATAGAAAACCTTTCTTCCAATTTTTTCTGGGCACGACAAACTTGTTCAAAATGCTCTTTTGGAGAATTAGCCATTTTTTCAAAAGCACAAAGCCATTCCTCTTGAGTGTCAGCCAAAATACCACATCTGTCAGCACAACACTCGTCATACACGGTATTACGACTAGCAATAACTGCTATACCAAGAGCAGTGTACTCTAGCCATTTTAGATTGGTTTTTAAATAATTAAAGTGTATTGGTGCTAATGGGCAAATACCAACATCCCAATCGCATTTAGCAAATCTTTTCATAAATTCTTCATAATCACGAATCATTGGAACTGTTGTTATTCTTTCTTTAAATTCCTTTAATTCTGGAGGAATAGGTATTGGGCCAAATATTTCAAAATTTATGGAGGGATTTCGTCGCAAAAACTCAACAAGGGAAGGTAGGATCATGCCCAGATCGTGGGTATGGTCAATGCCCATGTAACCAAATTTTCGAATTACGGGCTTCTTTGCTGCCGGAACAACAATCTTGCTGGCATGAAATATTTTTCCTGTGTATATAGGCGACTTGATACGCAATTTTTCAAATTGGTGCTGTAGACGTTTAGTAGAACAATGCACCAAACTCACATTGTCAAGCAAATACCTTACGTTTCTTAAGCGTTTCGGATTATTATGAAAATTATATTTTTTTTCCCCAAGCTCGAGGGGTATATTTAAAATATCGTCATCAATGGTGTAAATTGTTGGTATGCATTTTTGTTCTGCCAATCTCAAAATATATTCTGCACCGGGACCACTATATCGACAAAAAACTAGCTGAGTTGGTTTAAATGTTAAAAAGCGCTTCAAAAGATAATTATTTATTTCATCATCTTGCAAATGACCTTTAAATTCTGCATTTATCTGTGCCTCAGTTAAGATATCAATTAAAAACTTACCTGTTTGTATTAATGGTTTAAGCGGGTTAACCAAACTTAATATTAAAGTCGGAATAAGCCCATTTGCTATGAACAATATGCGTTCCTGATGTTGTTTATTAGTTTTTATTGCTATAGATCTATTTTCAGTGGCATTAAAAAGTTTTACAAAGCGATAATAAACATCTTTAGGGTTAGTTAGCACTTTCTGATTCTCTAGAAAACGCTGTTGGATCTTTATAAATTTTTCTGGGTTAAGGGTCGCTTCTTTACTAAAATCTAACCAATCTTGTAAACTGCTAATTTCTGTTAATCCATTATAGTTATTGCAATCCATGACGCCTGTCTCCTCTCGCCATATAGCTACTGGGATGCCGGCAAGAATCATGTCGATGAGAATGGAAGATGGCGCCGAAATACCGTAAGCAAAGCGTGTTAAGTCGACTTTATAGATTGGATTATTGTTTAATGTCACATTAGGTGGGATTGGGATATTATTTTTTAAGATGAATTGCCCTCCTGGGTGTGGACGCAGTGTTACTGTTTTTTGATTTTTTGCAAGTTCAGTGCAAAAATCCTTAAATATCTTGATAAAATCAGTTTTGAAATCCCCAGCAACATTCAAACGCACTGAATGTAAATTTTCACATATCAATCCTTCATGACGACGATCATTTTGTTTTCGAGATGGGGATAATTGTAATACTGCTGGTGGGCCAGACACATATAACTTTGCCCTTTGTGAAGGAACTATCGAGGTTAATCGTGATGAATCACACCAACCGCAGATAATGTCTGCAGCAAATGTTACCTTTTCTCCGTGCGCCAAAGTATGGTCTTTGCTGTGCAGAAAACCACACATTCAAATCCATGTTGTAGGGTAATTCTCAACAAGGAGGGAGGGGCAAGTCGAAAAACATTATGGGTGGGGGAATGGGCTGGTAGATCTGATTCGCTTGCTGCCACTAAAGAGCCTGATTTTCCTTGCAGAAATTGGATAGCTTCTTTTTCATTGTCAAAATAATGGATTATAGTTCCTGTAGCTGTGCAAATTTCATTCAGTTCTTTTTGCCAAAGGCCTGAAGCATCACGCTTTAAAAATTTATTCGATACTAAAAGTTCTGTTTCTAATCCAAGATCTAATGAAGTCATGAACATCAGTGGTCGAATAATATTCACATCCTGCAGCAGATTAACAAGAAAGATAGCATGTCGTTTCATCATGGGGTTACTTCCAGGTTGTATGATGGTATGTCAGTTAATAGCCACCAGGGCGCTTTAGAATTCTCTGAATAAAAATAAACTAATTGAGGGAATAGAAATTGTAGGGATTTTGCCACATCATTCATAACTTTTGCATAACTTGCTGTGAAATTTATGGAGGTATTCTTGTAGTTAAGAGCACCTCTTTGGCAATTACGATTAGAGATTAACTGGGATAAATTAATCTTATGATAGAGCCTGTCTACAATTTTTTCACACCCCAAAAAATTATTCTGTATTTGCTTACTTAACATCGAACAGTATTTTTCGGAAATATAAATGCTAAGATCATCGGAATTAAAAGAAAAACGAAGGTCAAAATTTAATTTTTCTTTACAAAAAGGACTTGCTATGGAGAGTACCCCTACTTTTTGTACAAATTTATGTATCTCTCCCAAGGTATTTTTTCCATGGATAACAGCAATCAAAGGTTTATTGAGGTTGCAAGGAGACGATCCTGCATTGCAAGTTTCAATGAATTTGGCTAATTTTTCTGCTTCGAGTTCTGGTGATGCCCATTGTTCCATGATTTCTATCAAATCTGGAATGGTCTCTTTCCGCAGAGCGAGTGAGCCATTTTTAAGGTCATTTATCAGTTGTTGTGGATCTCTGTAAATAAATGGGGACAATTTTTCATACAGAGGATATCCGCAAGACAATACTTGAGTGCCTGACACCAGAGTTGTTACTGCTCTATTGAGAGACTTTGCGATGCTAAAATTTTGCGCATTAACAGGTAAAAAGCACATCATACTACGTGCTAACAATGCGGCTTCCTGTTCTTCAGTCCAGTCATCAACGGTGTAAGGAACCGGTATCCGTCTAAGCATTGCCAAGGCATCCGCAGTCATGGCGCGTTGGTTAGTTAGTATCTCTAATTGAATATCGAACTCTTTATCACGCAAGCTTGCAAGCTCTCCGGAAAATGCGACAAGATCCTTCAGTCCGACGGGAAAATAGGGGTTATCGCCAATCCCAAACCAGCCAACAGTCAGAACTTTGGATTGGTTAAAATAATCCATTTTGGATTGAATTGCAGATTGAAGGACGTTTTTATCAATATCGGGAGATGAGTCATTCATGATGTGGATTTTTTGTCCCATCGCTAATTGATTAGCTACTTCGGCAATGGCAGGTGTTGAGCATAAAATAAAATCAATGTATTGTAAAATAGAGCATAACCAATAACGTAATTTTGGAAATCGATTGTCATTGGTTTGGCTGAAGTAATCATCAAAAAGATCGATACCTACCATTTTCTTCTGATTTTTTAAAAGACAGGTAATTACTAATGCTCTGGCATCATAGCATTTACTGATAAGATAAGAATCATGAGAAAAATCCTTCTTATCAGCCAAGTATTGGATTGGTACAATACTGAGCTCATGCCCGAGATGTTGAAGTGCGTTTTCAATTCGGCGATATCTTATGCGGACCCCCGCTTGCTTCAAATAGTCCTCGGAGGTACCAGAATACAAATCCTCATCCTTTTATTATCTCCAATACGCTTGTCATTTTGTTTATAATGTTTTTAGGTATTATTGTATAGATTGCTGAGTTTGAGTTCATATTTAATTTCTCAGTCAATATTTCATCACCTAAATAGCCTGCAGAAATTATGGATGTACAAAAATGTAGATATCCTTGCATCATAGATCGGATTCCATAGTCCAAATTGATATCAAAATCTGAAATGGCTTTATTGTTGAATCCTCCAATACGGTCCCAGATGTCTTTTCGTACCATGAAAAAAATGGATGAATTGGCTGCTACTGGATAGGTAGTAAAAGGAAAAATATCGTGGCAATCAAACTCTGAAAATATTAATTGGCTCGAAGGTGAATGGGAGGGGAATATACCTCCTGAGTATACTTTTACTGGGGAGCTATTTGTTTTTTCTTGATTATCTCTTATCAATAGACAACTGGCGGAAGCTATCTTATCACCGCCTGCTATTAGACATAGGGTTTCAACAGTTCGCGGGTCATGTAGTACAATTTCTTCATGTGCAATCAACAAATAACCATTTTGCGTATATTGCGTTGCTAAATTGATCTGTTCACTACGAGACAAATTGTTTTTATTTTCTATTACCGTATTTTTTCCTGGAAAAAAGCGTTCTAGTTTTTCAGTAATTTGCTCCGAAGGCAATTTTGTTATGGCTACTATGTGAATGTTCTCAGCTATTGTTTGCCATTGTAATGACTCAAGGAATGCGCTTAATGCGGGTAGGTTGTGGCCGCATAATGGTAGCAATATGAAGATAGTATCCTTCACTACTAAAGGTTGGTGCTTTAGCCCACGAAAAATGGGTTTCTTATATTCAATAGGTAATGGCAAAATTAAATTACTTTCATTTTGAGGGTGTTTATCATGAAATTTTACAGCAAAAGGGATATTTGAAATTTCTCCTGCATTGAAAAGATTGTTTTTCTGTGACAGAGGAATTAAGACAGGGAAATAACGGATTGCATCAGTAGCTTGAAAGTCTAGTAATTCGTTGCCAAGAGGGGGGACTTGAATTTTCCACTCAGGTTTTAATGTGCCTTTATCAATAATTACAAAGGAAGGTACCGTGCAAGGAGCCTTAGGCGTGTTGAATTGCCTTGTAACCAGTGCATGAAGAGACGGAATACAATCTGGGGGTAAAACTAATCCAACCAAAGCATTTTTTTCACGAGCAATAATTTGTTCGGTTAAGTTCTTATTTAGAAACTCGGGCAGCGTAGCCAGGTTCTCTTCAAGATAAGATGAGACCTTGGATGGGAGATTGGAATCGCATGGGT
This sequence comes from Legionella norrlandica, assembly GCF_000770585.1. Classification (GTDB taxonomy): domain Bacteria; phylum Pseudomonadota; class Gammaproteobacteria; order Legionellales; family Legionellaceae; genus Legionella; species Legionella norrlandica. The sequence continues at coordinate 40,889 of NZ_JNCF01000006.1, forward strand.
GAGAGGCTAATTTGATATGCATAATAACAGCAAGCCAGGTTCGAAATGCGGTTGAAAAAATGGGCTCTGCTCCTGTAGCTCCTTGCTGTAACTCAACTTCAATTCGTCCTAAAGCCAGATTTTCATGCTGATTATTTGCAATTCCAAGCCATTGATCGAGCAATCGTGTTGATAAGGCTTGCAGATTGTCAGGATAACTTAATTTATTATCAATGGCACATAATTCACCATAATGCATCCCTCCACGAGATAAGGAAGGGAATGGAATGATGGATGTTTTAAGTAAATTGCCATCAGGCGATGTTACAACCACCAATAGAGGAAAAAATGGATTAGTTAACGGCACATTGAGAAATGCAGGGTTATGGCCATTTAGAATGGTTTCAGCTCTCATTTTCAATGATTTGTCCTGATTATTTCATATTGATAAAATCTAACGACGAGTGGTTCATCAGTATTTTCAGATATGTTGTCAAAGCGAAAACGCAAAGTGTAATCATTGATGAAAGCAATATCAGCTATAATAATTTGTGGGCTGATTAAGTTAGTAAAAGTGTACTTTAATGTCTGTGGTTTTGAACCAAAATAGTCTTTTATAGGACGCTTTATCAAGTCATCATAACAATGTAAGGATTCTTCAACATCACAGCATTGTATTTTGCAAAAAACGATAATCGACTCTATAAATGGAGAGAATTTTCTCTGAAAATTCTCATTGCACATTTCGCTTGGTATTGTCCCAAGGATGGTTCCCTCTAGTTCTACTGTTACAAAATTTTTATCACGCTTTAAATCAGCCTGTTTTTTCCAATTGATTTTTTGAGGTTGAATCATAGGAAAAGAAACTGGAACAATGGCTTTTTCTGGAGGCGCGAAGCGTTTTGTTTTATCCGTTTGCTCCTTCGTTTTTATGTCCGATGGAACGATAGTACGGCTTTCAATATTTCCAAATAAAAGATAATGAATAAGAGGATTTATTCTGTTTTCGGCTACATCCTGATATGTTTTGAGATATGCTTTAGTATTAAATTTAGGACCAGGATCTCTGCCCTCTTTGGCTCCGTAGTAAAGATAATGTATTATGGGGTCAATATTGCTTTGAGCGACATCTTGATATTGATCAAGATACCATGCTTTATCAAATAAATCGGTTTGTTGAATAATTGTTTTATACTTATTAATTTCAAAAGATTTTCTGCTTTTTTTAACTAAGAATTTTTTAAAAATAGGAGTTAACTTCCTTTGCTTCTTTTTATATGTAATTGCTGTGTGGATTGTTTTTTTTAGGGAAGTAGGTGGGTGCCCTGATTTTTTTCCAACTAACATATAATGAATTAAGGGGTTTATGTCGCTTGCTACAATCGAACAAGAATCACAATAAGCATTGGTATTAAAATTGGGTCCTGGATCGCGCCCTTCAGCAGCACCATATAATAAATAATGAAGAGCCGGTTCAATTTTTTTCTGAGCTACATCTTTGTATTGAGCAAGATACCAGTTGGAGTCCAAATATCCAGAACGACGAATGATACGCACTTTGGCTTTTAGGTTATCGGTATCCGAAGAGTTCTTTTTTCTTTTTCTAATAGGTTTTGCCAGAGCTCGGAGTGATTTTGTGAGCTTCCATGATAGAGTATCTGACATCAGCATAGATTGTATTTTCTCACGTATCAATTCTTTGTTTTTTAGAGAAAGTTCTTTTTCTCGCTTCTCAAGTTTGTTTTTAATGTAGCTAAGCTCTTGTTTTTGGGAATCAAGTTGATTTTTTAATTTCTTTTTTTCTGAAATGATTGAAGTATTTGTGGTGGATAAAACTTTTATTTCTTCATTCTGTGCTGCTAATAATCGGTTAATTTTGTAATTTTTTTGGTTAAGTTTATCGCTTTCATCCGTTGCAATGAGAAGTCGTTTCTGTAAATCATTATTATTTTCTTTAAGAGCCTCATTTTCAAGAGAATAATCTCTTAATTGAACCTGTATTTTTTGGCCATCTTCTTCAATTTTATTTAATTCTTTTTGCAAGTTATTAATTTGGGTTTCTTGTTCAAGGATTTGCCGACGAAGTGTAATCTCTGTTCTTTTGCAGGTATCAATTTGATTTTCCTGTTCATTGATTTGCTGGCGAAGTATAATTTTTTCTCTTTTGCAGGTATCAATTTGATTTTCCTGTTCATTGATTTGTTGGCGAAGTATAATTTCTTTTCTTTTGAAGGTATCAATTTGATTTTCTTGTTCATTGATTTGCTGATGGAGAATAGCCGATCCAGTCTGCAAGAAGTTGATTTGGTTTCCTTTTTCAGTTAACTCAGTGAGCAATTTAAGTTTCTCTGACTCGAGATCTTGGATTAGAGCTCGTTGCTCGAACGAAGTTTCTTCAATCGTAATTAATTTATTCTGAATTTCGGCAAATTCTTTCCTGAAGTATTTTAGTTTTGATGTTGATCTTCTTCCTTCTGAAATTAAGCGTGAAAAAGCGGGGCCAGCTTCGTTCAAAGCATTTCTGATACTATCGAGGATGGAGTAATCGTTCGGATTTTCTCCAGTAATTACCCATCGATTAAAAATTTCAAAACTGTCACGTAACCATGCAGAAAGAGTAGGGTTTTCAGTTACTGTGTCAGGAGTTTCATAATGGTGTCTATGGCTATGGGACAAGAATGCTGCAATTTCTTCTGCCACTTTGTCGGAAAAACGCGGCCAATGAATGCCTAATGCGGATTGAGCTTCAGTGATTAGGCGTCCCCATTTTTTTATTAATTGATCATAACTTATAAAAAAGCGCGGTTGATTGCGTGAAATTTGCTCAGCATCTAAAACATAACGCAACCATAATAAATGTCCAAAAGGTTGTTCTAATCCGTTGCGTTTTTGCAGAGAGGCAGCTACTTCAAGGGGATTTCGGTGACAAAAAACAATTAAAGGTTGTATGTTCATTTTGCCAAGGACATTCAACCAAAAAGGTGCTAAACGACATATTCTCGGATCTTTCAACGCAAATAATTTCGATCCCATAAATTCTTCTTGTAGCAGGTTTATGGCTTCCTCTTGAAAACTCATTGCCTTGGGTGAATGAAACCATCCTTTATTAAATTCTGCCCAATCCTGCCAATGACTTCCTGCAGAATCTAAAATTCTATCATTCAATCGGTTAATTGGAATGGACTCCCAATGACCAAGTTCATTACTAGTATTGGCTCCCAATAAATTATTAGGTAAATCACAACCAAGTAAGTTTAGCACACGGGTTAATGCGCTTGTTCCAGAACGGTGCATGCCAAGCACAAAAATACAAATAGCTTTATTTGTGTTAATAGCTAAATTATTTTTATGCTTGGATTCTACGTTATTTTCTTCCAAGAGTATTACAGAATTATCTTCAATCATCATAGTTATTCCATTACTTAGTAGTATTACCTACCATTCGAAAACTTTTGATCGGTTTTTTGGGAATCAGCTTAATTGTAATAAATCATCCTTTGGCTCAATCCAATCGGACAAACGCATTAACCCGTAGGGCCGCAAACAGCACTGCTCTGTATTAACAATTTGTTGAAGCTAAGTTATCTTCTGCTTGTTTTAAGTAATGACTATTCAAAAATTGACCAATATAAGGATTTTCCTCTTCCAGACTCAATTCCATCAAATATCGTCCATATGCTGTTTTGATTAATGGTTTTGCTAAGGATAATAGTTGGTCTTTATTAATCCATCCATAATGAAAAGCAATTTCTTCCAGGCATCCCATTTTGCTTCCTTGGCGTTTCTCAACAGCGGAGACGAAATGAGAAGCTTCAATTAGAGATTCATGGGTGCCAGTATCGAGCCAGGCGTATCCTCGCCCTAGTAATTGGACATTGAGTTGGTTTCGATTGAGGTATAAGTTATTGAGGCAAGTAATTTCTAATTCTCCACGGGCGGATGGCGTTACTTTTTTTGCTAACTGACACACTTGATTATCATAAAAATACAATCCGGTAACAGCGTAATTGGATTTGGGTCTCAGAGGTTTTTCTTCAAGCGAAATGACCCGTTGATATTTATCAAATTCTACTACCCCATAACGCTCAGGATCTTGAACGCGATACCCAAAAATACAGGCTCCACGATGTTGCTCAACAATCTCTCTGGCTTGGTTCAGTGCTTTGACCAAGCCATGGCCATAAAATATATTATCCCCTAGAACCAGGCAAGCATCCTCTTTTCCTAAAAATGATTCTCCCAAAATAAAAGCTTGGGCAAGACCATCTGGTGATGGTTGCTCAACGTATTCAATTTTTAAACCCCATTGATTTCCATTTTTTAGTAAACGTTGAAAAGAAGGCATGTCTTCAGGAGTAGTAATAATCAATATTTCTCTGATGCCGGTAAGCATTAGTAAGGACAATGGGTAATATACCATTGGTTTGTCGTAAATGGGGATTAGGTGCTTGTTCACCCCTTGAGTCGCGGGGTAAAGACGTGTTCCAGAACCTCCTGCCAGAATAATCCCTTTCATATTTTCCCTTTATATACGAAATCAAGGAATTGAATATTAACAAGGGTTATTGTTGATGTCTATAAAGGAAATTATTTGCTTGAGCAATAAAAAATATTCGCGTAGGATTAGCATAAATTCGTCAGTGGTTGTCTCGAATAATTCTTCCTTCACCAGAAAGTTCATTTGAGAGACGCTTATTACCCTCTCTCCCTAACCTTCTCCCTTATTCGGGAGGAGACTTAAGGTGAAAGATTATAAAAATGGCTTTTGATGACTTAAGAATATGGCCGTTTGGACCGGGTTATTAATTTAGGATTTTAGTCATAGGATGGTAATGAAGTTGAAAGGTTTAAAAAGGATTTTAAGGCTGGCACTTATCCACGTTCAGCTCTTGAAAGACAGGATCAACCCATATATCTCCTTGTTGAGACATTCCTATGTCTTTCCTGGTTTTGTAGCAATTCGCAATTTTCTTCTGAAATATAAAATATTTACTATAGTGGTAGTAATTCCCTGGTTGATTACTGCTTTTTATCTTGTTTTTATCTCAGTGCCCGAATACGTTAGCACGGCAAAAATCGTAGTAGAAAAAGGACAAGAACAAAATCCTATCAATATTACTGCCGGGTTATTTGGTGTGGGAGGTAACAACGAGACTTATCTTACTCAAGAGTTTATCACGTCTCGGGAGATGATAAACCGACTCCAAAATTACTATGATTTTAAAAAGCATTACCAATCGCCCAAAATTGATTTGATTTCTCGGCTTAAAAGTCATCCCAGTGAAAAAGATTATCAAAATTACTTTCAAAAGATGGTTAATACAACAGTAGATCTTAAAACTAATGAGCTTGTAATCACTGTTAGAGCGTTCTCTGCTGAAATTGCTAAAATATTGGCTGAGCAAATTATTGAGCAATCAAAAAAGTTTGTGAACCGGGTTTATAATACGGTGGCCGAAAAGCAATATGCTTTTTCCAAGGTGCAGTTAAAATTGGCTAAGGATCGATTATTTAAGGTAAGTAAAGACGTATTGGAATGGCAGAACGAAAATGGAATGTTTGATCCGGCTGAAACAGCTAAGGTTGTAGGGGCAGTGACGGCTGAATTAAAGTCTAAGCTGGTTGAAAAACAAACGGAGTTAATCACCTATTCTGCTTTCATGCAGCCAGAGTCCTCCAAAGTTGTGGCGCTGAAGGAGGAAATCCGAGCCTTGAAAAAGCAAATTGAAGAGCAAAACTCTGATTTGCTAAGCCGTAAAGAAGGTACGAATAATCTGAACCGAGTCTTGATCAATTATCAATGGTTGCAGTTACAATTAAAATTTGCCCAAGCAGAATATGAAGCAGCACAACAAGTTTTTGATGCGGCTACTATTAATTTAAGCAAACAACAGAATTCAATCATAGAGATTGAAGCGCCTAATTTGCCCGATGATTATGAATATCCCAAAAAAATCTATGATTTGGTTAATTTCTTGATTCTTTTTTTGGTGATTTTCTTTTTGATAAAAATGACTATTAACATTATTTATGAGCACACTGACTAATGAAAAAAACGCTGCTTTATTTGTTATTCTTTTTTATATCTTCTGTTAATGCTGATAAGCTGGCCAATAATTTGGCTGCAGGAGAGGCTGCTATAGGTTCAGCTGCTTCAAATGCTGCTAGTCAAATAGTTAGTAGAGGGGGCGCTAGTAACTCTAATATCAATGCAAATACAGCAAATATTGATGAAAAAGCCAAAGAAGACGCGAATTTTTCTTCTTTGGCTTATACCTCATCTGGGAATATCCAAGAACGTAACACTAATGTGAAAGTGGATAATAAAGATCGTATCGGGGTTTTTGTTCATAATGAACTACCAATTTTTGGTCAAAATCTTTTTGGTCCTCAGTGCAGTAAATTGCATCAGGCTCGGTTTTTTAATCCTAATTATCGGATTGCTGTGGGAGATCAAATTAATTTTCAAATGTGGGGCGCATACCAATTTGAAAAACAACTAACGGTTGATTCTCAAGGTAATATTTTTATCCCTGAGGTTGGCCCAGTGCGGGTTGAAGGAATAGAGAACTCCAAATTAAATAACTTGATTCAGGAGCAGGTGAAGAAAATTTTTAAACGCGACGTGAATATTTATGCTGATTTGATTACCGCTCAACCTGTTCAAGTGTATGTGACAGGTTTTGTCAATTCACCAGGACTTTATGATGGTCTTTCTTCAGATTCCATTATTTATTTTTTATGTGCTGCTGATGGTATCAATTTAAGGGAAGGCAGTTTTCGCTCCATCGAAGTTTTGCGTTATGGCAAGCTGCTGCGCTCTATCGATCTTTATGATTTTATACTGCATGGCAGCATTGATCCTTTCCAATTGCACCAAGGTGATACAATCGTTGTGAAGCCACAAAAGTATACTATTGCGGTTGAAGGGACTGTGAAAAATGCTTACCAGTACGAATGGAAGAGTCAATCAATTTCTATGTCAGAGCTCGCGAAAGTGGTTAATATCGATCCCAGCGTGACCTTTGTTCGCATTATGCGTAATTCTGGTAAAAAGCCAGTTATTTTGTATAAGCCAATCCAAGAGGCTAGGCAAATGCGATTATATGCAGGGGATCATCTGAGTTTTGTTGCTGATAAAGAAGTGGAACAAATTCTGGTTAATGTGCAGGGGCAGATTAAAGGCCATCATCAATATGTTCTATCAAGAGGGGCCACACTAAAGGATTTAATGTCTAAATTGGAATTAACTCCACAGGCGAACATTAAAAATATTCAACTCTTTCGAGAGTCTGTAGCCTTGTTGCAAAAAGAAGCAATTAACTCCTCACTGGCGCGTTTTGAGCGACAGGTTATGACAAGTACTCCTACGTCCGATGAAGACAGCCGTATGCAGTCTGCTCAATCCGAACTTATTATGAAGTTCGTTAACGAAGCCCGCCAGGTAAAAACACAGGGACAGGTTGTTTTAGGTGATGAGTCTCAATGGGGGACCATTCCATTGGAGAATAATGACACCGTCAATGTGCCGGCTTATACTTCTGTGGTTACTGTGAGTGGTGATGTAGTCAATGCTGTGTCAATAGAGGCTCACCCTGGTTATCGCTTGCAGCATTACATTCAGGCTGCGGGTGGATTAAATAAATCGGCCGATCCTTCCCAGATTTTATTGATTAAGCAAAATGGTCGAGTGCATATCTTAAAGAATAGCTCGTCACAATCAGTATCAGTCGAAGGTGGGGATCAATTGATCGTGTTATCGAAAGGAACCTCTGAAGGATTGAAGATGACTGGTATGTTGTCTAAGATTGCTTATCAGATTGCTATTGCTGCAAGGGTGGCTCTGACAGTCTAGTGATTTTATTCAAGGAAAGGACAAGGAAGTGGAAAAATTTATTCGATTAGCTTTAGACGTGATTGAGGCAGAGGCGGGAGCAGTATCTGCTTTAAGTAACAAAATCAATGAAGCTTTTGTCCATTGTTGCGAACTTATTTTGGCATGTAAAGGTCGAATTGTTGTTATTGGGATGGGAAAGTCAGGGCATATTGGCGCTAAAATTGCTGCCACTTTAGCCAGCACAGGTACACCAGCTTTTTTCGTACACCCCGCTGAGGCATGTCATGGTGATTTAGGGATGATTACTAAATCGGATTTGGTCTTGGCCATCTCTAATTCAGGTAATACTCAGGAAATTGTGACACTTTTGCCTTTAATCAAATATTTAAATATTCCGTTAATTACGTTAACTGGTAATCCAAATTCAACTTTAGCAAAGAATGCTACGGTTAATATCGATGTTAGTGTTACTCAAGAAGCTTGCCCTCTTGGGCTGGCGCCTACGACATCAACTACTGTGGCGTTGGTTATGGGGGATGCACTTGCAGTAGCTTTGCTTGATGCGCGTGGTTTTACAGCGGAAGATTTTGCTCGAGCTCATCCTGGTGGTAATTTGGGTAAACGTCTGTTACTGAAAGTGGATGATATTTGGCATACTGGTGATCAATTACCACAGGTGCAAGAGAGCACGACGATATCTGATGCTCTTATTGAGGTTACGCAAAAAAGACTTGGGATGACTACCATTGTTAATCAAACAGGTATGCTACAAGGTGTTTTTACAGACGGCGATATTCGTCGTGCTTTAAATAAAGGCTATGATGTTCATAATACTTTGATTTCCGAAGTAATGACACGGAATTGCCGTACAATCTCAAAAGAGACATTGGCAGTAGAAGCTTTACAACTGATGGAGGATTTTTCCATTACGTCTTTAATCATTATTGATGAAAATAAAAAGCCATTGGGTGTAGTTAGTCTTCATGATATCCTAAAAGCTGGTGTGGTTTGAATAGCCGTATCATCCACAAACTATGTGTCGCATTGTTAATGCCCTGCTAATCTTCTATTGATTGAGAGATTGGCTGGTGTTGTGTAAGTAACAAGTCAAAAATCTAAATTTAAAGTTTTTATTGATTTCTAGGGGGGTGAATCCTCAAAGTGACATGAATTATAATAAATGAACTGTCATTATGATGAGTACGCCCATATAATTGCATCTTCATATTGGAAAAAAAATTTTTGTAGCCGTCATTGCGAACGAAGCGAAGTAATCCAGAGTAGATTTTTATATAAAACTCAAGAAAAACAAGAGTTGGTCGAAACTATAGGTTAGTGAATAATAAATACAAATTAGGGGAAGAGCTATGAAGAAATGGGTGCTCGGTATTGTTGCATTCATGTTATTAAATCAAATCGTTTACGCAAGTCAAGGCTGGGATCAGTGGGTAGCAGGAGTTAGAGAGGAAGCTCTACAACAAGGAATCCCACCAGCTTTATTTGATGAGGCTTTTTCAGGGATTCATGAACCCAGCCGAAAAATAAAGAGTTTTTTACGCTCTCAACCTGAGCATCGATTAACTTTCATAAAATATCGTAATACTCGTGTGGATAATTACAGAATTGCGATTGGTAGAAAAGAATATAAGAAAAACCAAGAAGTGTTGGAAGCAGTAGCGCAACAATATGGGGTTAACCCATGTTTTATTGTGTCTTTTTGGGGTATGGAAACTAGTTATGGATCATACATGGGTAATTTTCCAGTGATCAATGCTTTGGCAACCTTAGCCTATGATTCAAATCGCAAGGATTTTTTCAGGAAGGAGTTATTTCTTGCCTTGCATATTCTTAAAGAAGGACATGTCAGCTTAGCTGATTTTAAAGGAGAATGGGCAGGGGCTTCTGGTCAGCCACAATTTTTACCATCGAGTTGGGTCAAATATGCAGTGGATTACGATGGTGATGGGCGAAAAGACATATGGAAGAGCAAACCAGATGTTTTTGCTTCAATAGCAAATTATATGAAGCAAAATGGTTGGCAAGTAGGAGAACCTTGGGCCATTCAAGTAAAGCTTCCCGCTAAATTTGATATGAAATTGGAAGGTAAGAATATTGTAAAACCAGTCAGCGAATGGAATGCGTTAGGCGTAAGAACTGAAAGCGGGCAACCATTGCCTTATCAGAATTTACAGGCAAGTATTGTCCAACCTTATGGTGGCCCCACCTTTTTAGCTTTTCCAAATTATCGAATGATATTACGCTATAATAATTCAATTTATTATGCTGGAGCTATTGGGTATCTGGCTGATAAGATTTGTCAGGTGCATTAATACATATCCATAAAGATCCCATTGTATTAAGTTGCTCCCGAAGAATAGGGAGCAACAATCTGAAATTTTTAATAACCCTATTTCGAACTCGCTTAATCGAAATGAAGTGCGAGGAGACGCAGAACGGAGAGCCGGGGTGTACACGCCAGTACATGAGGATTCGAGTACTGCATCGACGAAGCAATTTACTGATGAAGCGAGTTTCAAAAGAGGTCTAATATAAAAATTTTCTTTCTTGTTAAGTAGCACTTTAAATTTTAAAATGCTTCATAGATCATAGGGCATTAAACAATATTTATGAATCAAAATTCTTTTCAATGGTCAGTAATTGGTGCAGGCCCTGCTGGGATTGCTGCCGTAGGGAAATTATTAGATTATGGTATTACCTCTTCTGAGATATTATGGCTTGACCCTTATTTTAAAGTAGGGGATTTTGGTCGGCTTTGGCAGCATGTTTCCAGTAACACTACCGTTCGACTGTTCTCGAATTTTTTACATGCCGTTAATTCTTTTTCTTATAAAAAAGCAAGTCAAGATTTTCATTTACGTCATCTTGACCCCGGTAGTACCTGTATTTTGGATAGGGTTGCAGAGCCCTTGCAATGGATCACTTCAATTCTTAGAGAAAGGGTTGTTACGGAGGAGACAATGATCCATAGTATTTCTCTATCCTGTGGCAGTTGGTCCTTATACTCTGATGTACAGGCATACAAAGCAAAAAATGTAATTTTGGCAACGGGAGCAGTACCATCTAGTCTTAATTATCCTGATGTTAATTTAGTGCCTTTTGAAATTGCAATTGATAAACAGCGCTTGAGCAATTTTATTGACGTTAATGAAGTTTATGGTGTTTTTGGCTCTTCACATTCAGCAATCATTATTTTACGCCATCTTGTCGAATTAGGTGTTAAGAAAGTAATTAATTTTTATCGCTCTCCTTGTCGATATGCTATTGACATGGGTAATTGGGTTTTATTTGATAATACAGGGTTGAAAGGCGAAACAGCTGTTTGGGCCAGAGAATATATAGATGGTGTTTTGCCTGATAATCTTGTTCGCTATTACGCAAGTGAATCCAATATTGCACGATATCTTCCTGAATGTAGTAAAGTAATTTATGCCATTGGTTTTGAAAGACGGAATAATATTGTCATTGATAATTATGAACGGCTTAACCATAATCCCCATGTCGGGATTATAGGCCCAGGATTATTTGGTTTGGGGATTGCCTATCCAGAATTGCGCGCTGACCCTTTTGGAAATTTTGAATCCCAGGTAGGTTTATGGAAATTTATGACATACTTAGATAATGTATTACCAATCTGGTTTAAATATCATACTTAGGAACTGTTGCGCCTAGAATAGCGAATCCAGATTGAGAGAGTTTTTTATCACGAAATAGTTTAGTAATGTGTTTCGTGGCGATATTGCGGGATTCATAAAGAGATTTTTTCCATAAAGCCGTGTTCAAAGGAGAGTGAATTGAGTCATTATCTTGATAAAACCGCTAGTTTAACCCCGGCTGTTCGAAGAATAGTATGCAATAAGGCTACTGAATATCCTAATACAGGAATTTATAATGAAGTTGCGACTCATGGCACTTATTTATGCAGACGTTGCGGTTTAGCTCTGTTCCGAGGTAATAGCCAATTTAGTTCAGGATGTGGTTGGCCAAGTTTTGATGATGAAATTGCAAATACCGTAGCAAGAAAACCAGATGCGGATGGTCGGCGAACAGAGATTTTATGCATGCGTTGTAAGGCTCATCTAGGGCATGTGTTTACTGGGGAGCATTTTACTCACAAAAACTTGCGCCATTGCGTCAACTCCGCGTCTATAGATTTTGTAGCAGATAATGAGGTACTTGATTCAGAGGAAGCGATACTTGCTGGAGGCTGTTTTTGGGGGGTGGAGTATTATTTCAAGCAAATGCCAGGAGTACTAAAAGTTGAATCGGGGTACACCGGGGGGCATGTATTGGAACCTAGTTATGAGCAGGTTTGTACGGGCAATACAGGTCATTATGAAGCAGTAAGAGTGGTCTACGACTCTGAAAAAACAAATTATCATTATGTCATAAAGCGCTTTTTTGAAATTCATGATCCCACCCAGGCAGATGGACAAGGACCTGATTTAGGACAACAATACCAGAGCGCTATATTCTTCTTTAATGAAGAGCAGTTGCAGGAGGCAGAATCATTAATTCAGTTATTAAGGAAAAGAAGTTATCAGGTAGCTACTCGATTGTTAAAAGCACAACCCTTTTGGCCTGCAGAAAATTATCATCAGAACTACTATTTTAAACATCATAAGATACCTTATTGTCATAGACCAGTAGCACGTTTTGGGGATTAAGCAATGATTATGGATTCTCCTTCTCTTTTTTAGCTTCCTCATGAAACCATCAGTAATTTAATTTTATGGAATGGTCTATACTTAGCATGTAGTTCGTTTTTAACAGCGTGTATATATTTAAGCAAGGAGCGCATTATGAAAACTTTAGTTAATTCGTCAGTTTTTGCATTAGTTTTAGCTTTTTCAACGCCTTTATTTGCAGATGATCCTCAATGGATGAAAGACAATAATTTAGTTCAAGGAACGGTAACTCTGCAGGATAGTTCTAAAATTCAAGTATATGGAACTCAAGAAGATCTCGATAAACTGCAAAAGAATCTGGGTAGTATTCAATCTATTCAAATAGGTACTAGTCAAGATAGCTCTACAACATCTACTACTACTCCTCCATCAAATGGATCATCAAATGGTGAAGGACAATAGCAAGATTTGTCCGAGTTAAATTAATGTGGGTTCGACATAAAAAGGCATTTATGCCTTTTATGTCGTTAAACGAACTTTAATTTAACTCGGATAGTTTAATTGTCGTTTTTAGATTTCATTTGTTCATATTTTTGATCTATTTCTTCAGCTTTACGTTTGTTTTCATATAGTTGAAGTGCGTAGAGTTGTTGTCGCCAAAATGAGGAGCCATATTCTTTTAATTGATTTATTTTGCGCATTAAAATGCCCAAATGAGTGGCTAACATAGGAAGTTTCGAGGGTCCAAAAACAACAATAGCTACCATGAAAATAAGTAAGAGTTCGCCAAGGCTCATGATAATGGCTCACTTGTTTGCCTCGCCATCCTATAGTTTGTCGGGGGGTAGTGGAAAACTCTTAGATCCTGTGAACAAGTCATGGGACATGGGCAAGAGGTTGCGGGATATGAAAATCCTGTCGTGAAATATCGTGAAAAGGGAGAGCTCGCGTTAAAATTGTTCATGGTAGTTTGTGCTTGTCCTCTGATGATTCATCTGTACTATCACTGTTCATGGCTTTTCGGAAATTTTTGATTGCCTCCCCAAGGTCAGAGCCTATTGTTTTCAGTTTTGAGGTGCCAAATAAAGCTATTATAATTACCAAAATTAATAATAATGATAATGGACTTATTCCTGACAATCCCATGTTAGTTCCTTATTTTTCGGTTAATGAGTAAAAAAAGACCGGCTAAAACAGTACCAGTAATAGCTATGTCAGTGAGATGATTATAATCAAGCAAATCAAAATAGCTCATCAGCCCTAGCGATAAAAATGAGGAAAAGACCCCTATACCAATGTTTCTCCATTGTTTGTTTTGTTGTTTATTTTCAGATTGTAAGTGCGAGTATTCTTTTATTGATAGTAATTGATCTTTTTTCAATTCTAGAATGTCAAAAATTAACTTAGGCATCTGAGGTAGTTGCTCAGCCAAAAAAGGTAGATTTTTTCTTAATTGTTTAAGAAAAGATTTCGGGCCCATCTGTTCTCGTAACCATGTTTCAAGAAATGGTTTTGCTGTAGCCCATAAATCCAATTCTGGGTAGAGTTGTCTGCCCAAACCTTCTATAGCTAGCAATGTTTTTTGAAGTAAAATCAATTGGGGTTGCACTTCCATATGGAATCTTCTTGCCACCTGGAATAAACGAAAAACAACTTGGGCAAAAGAAATATCTTTTAATGGTTTTTCAAAAATAGGTTCGCATACTGTTCTTATACTGCTTTCAAATTCTGTAATAGGGGTGTTACGTGCTACCCATCCGGATTCAACATGCAACTCTGCTACGCGCTTATAATCACGATTAAAAAAAGCGAGCAAATTTTCAGCCAGATACCGTTTGTCATTGTCTGTCAGAGTTCCAATAATCCCAAAATCAATGCAAATATATTGAGGTTCCTTGGGATTTTTATAGGATACAAATATATTCCCTGGATGCATGTCCGCATGAAAGAAACAATCTCGAAAAACTTGTGTAAAGAAAATCTCTACTCCACGCTCTGCCAGTTTTTTAATATCAATACCATGATCCTTCAAACTGGCTATGTCTGTAACAGGTATGCCATGAATTCGTTCCATCACCAGGATATTTTGGTGGCAATAATCCCAGTAGATTTCAGGGATATACAATAGAGGCGACTTATTGAAGTTTCGTCGTAATTGGGTAGCGTTTGCTGCCTCTCTCATTAAATCCAACTCATCTAATAAGGAATGCTCAAATTCTGTTACTATTTCTCTGGGTTTAAGGCGTTTCCCTTCAGCCCAGTAACGGTCAGCCAATCGGGCAATAGTATGCAGAATGCTTAAGTCTTGCTCGATGATTCGTTTCATATTGGGCCTAAGTATTTTTACGACAACGCTTTCTCCTGTTTTTAGGGTAGCAGCATGTACTTGTGCCATAGAGGCCGATGCTAAGGGAATTGGATCGAACTGAGCAAAAGTATCAAAAGCCGATTGATTATAAACTTTTTCAATAATAGCTAGCGCCACATCGCTGGGGAATGGAGAAACTTTATCTTGGAGCTTGCTTAACTCTTTAGCTATATCTTCAGGTAATATGTCAGGCCGAGTGGAGAGAGCCTGGCCAAATTTAATGAATATAGGTCCTAATTCTTCCAGTGATTTGCGTAAGGCTTCACCATGAGTTAGTTGGACTTTGCGAAACCAATTCCAAGGATTTAGATAAACAATAAAACGTAAAGGGGCAAATAATTTTATGGAGACAACGACGTTATCCAGACCATTTTTAGCCAGAATATAATTGATATGTATAAGGCGAACTAGTTGCTTAATTGATTTCATGACAGCTCATTAATTGTTGAATATGGGCTTCAAGCTGATGTGCTTTCAATGATAATTCATCTAACTCCTGAATAAAATCATCCAATTGATTTCGAGACGTAAAACCTCGTAACTCTTCGTCTAAATATTCTGAAATGTTAATTTTGATGCTATCATTTATGTATTTTTTGAATTCTAGTCCTTTGCTTAATAATATATTGATTTGATTAGCTAACTTATCTCCTGTCAGTTGTGTGATACCTAATTCATGTAATAACTGTTTAACTTTTCCACTAAGTTGATCTGCGTCTGTGGTTGTTTGTTGCATCACCATTATTTGCGTGGAAGAATCATCCATTGGCTCGAATGTTATCGAGTTAATTTGAGAGTCCTGCTCAAGACGGTGTTCTGTAATGGATTTGTCTATATCTGCGGACTCCATTTTAGTCTGAACTGTTGTTAAGACCTTCGATATCTTGTTTCTCAATATCTCAGGCTGAGAAATAGTTTGGCCTAAATTAAATAGGAGGGGTTTGATATTCTGGAAAAGATGATGCCAATTCTTATTTGCTTTTTCGCGTGAATGGCTTCGAGGGTTGAGATGGCGTAATCTTCTGAATATTTTCAGAAAGAAAGTTATCATCAATAATCCATGCCTTGCGAAGGCATAGGCGGTAGAAAAAAAACGAGCTACTTGTTTAATTACCTTCATCTTTACTCATTAAATAAGTAACGTGCGCCTGTAAGCGGTCAACACTTAAAACCAATTCATCAATTTCATTGAAAAAATCTTCTAATTCACTTCTTGAAGGGAAAATACGTAATTCTTCTTGAAGATATTCAGTGATATTTTGTTGCGTGGACGCGCTGAATTGATTTTTAAACTCTAATCCTTTTCGTACAAAGGAGCCAATTTGATGAGCAACTACATCCCCTGTGAAATGAGCTAAGTGCCCTTCCCAATCAATGTCTATCTCATCGAATATTTTTTTAACTTTTTGCCCTAATTCTATATCGCCTGAGATGCGAATCTTATCATTAAATAATGAGCGAGCTTTGGAGGTTGGTAATAAGCTTAATCGAATAAGCCCTATAGGATTGCTATGGATTATGGTATCGGGGCGGCCATCGATTTGAGGAAGCAGTAACAATTCTCCTTCTGTAAATTGAATATAAAAATTAACATTTAAAGGGGTAATAACCATCTCAAGTGTTTTTCCCTCAAGTGTTCGAAGTTTTTGGGGCATCTGTTCATCCAGACGCAATGCTTGATGGATGGTTTTTTGTAGTGCTTTTAAAGAATATTCTTTTAACATAGTCGACTCAGTATTTATAGGCAATATGTAAGGCTACTATGCCTCCGCTTAAATTGTGATAGTGACAGTCCTCAAACCCCGCTTGTTCAATCATCTCTTTCAATGTTTTTTGATCGGGATGCATTTTTATTGATTCGGCGAGATATTGATAACTGGCTTCATCATTGGCAATAAATCTCCCAATTTTGGGCAATACATTGAAAGAATACCAGTCATAAATTGGTTTTAATCCAGGAAAAGTAGGGGTTGAAAATTCAAGAACCATTAATTTACCTCCAGGTTTACATACCCTATATATGGAGCGCAGAGCCTCTTCTTTATCAGTGACGTTTCTGAGTCCGAATCCTATGGTTATGCAATGAAAGCTGTTAGTAGCAAATGGAAGGCATTGAGCATTCCCTTGGACATAGCTGATGTTTTTGAACAAACCTTCATCGAGCATACGATTACGGCCGATATTCAACATGGCTGAATTAATATCAGCGAGGACCACATGCCCAGAATCGCTGACTTTTCTAGAGAGTAATCGAGTTAAATCCCCACTGCCACCTGCTAAATCCAAGACCGATTGCCCGGGTCTGACCTGACTTAATTCAATGGTAAATCGTTTCCAGAGATGATGAATACCGAAGGACATTATGTCATTCATCAGATCATAGTTTTTAGCAACAGAATGAAATACTTCTGCTACCTTTTTTTCCTTTTCATTCCAGTCTACTGATTCGAAACCAAAATGGGTAGTTTGTTTCTGATTAGTCATAATTGTTTGGTCAGTATCGTTAAAACAATTATATTAACTGATAATCCTTAAGATACCCAGTTAAAAAATTGCAATAACTATTTAACGTAGCCCGCTGAAAAGCCATATTTGGTGTGTCTTAAGCAAAAACACACTGAAAAAAGCTTACCTGCTCATAATGTAAAGTTTAGTCTTTTGGAAGACATCCTGGTAAATAGATACTCCGAAATTACAAATTACGCAATGTATTTAAATAGTGATTCTCATCAGGAGGCATATTATTTTTTTGCGAAAGCCACAAACATTCAGCTAATTGCTCCATAATTAAATGCTCAACGGCCAGAGGGTCTTTATGTTTCTCTAACAAATTGGTATAGACAACTTGAATACCAATGGGCCTATTAGTTGTTATTTGTTCTCTAATAGCTAAATGGAGCCCCATGTGAAGAAAAGGGTTGGTTTCGCCTAACTCAGGATAGTAGGTATATTCATGGAACATATGATTTTGTTCCATGATTTTATGGTATTCAGGATGATCGAGAATTACCTGTGCAATTTCCTTTTCTAAGGGAGAAAGCGGTTTCTTATTTTGATATTTATCCCAACTAGTAAAAAATAATTGCCTAGTTTCTTGTATTGTATCCCCGTAAAACATAATGGCCTGATTAATATAAAAGTAATTATTTTAACTGAATAAAAAAATTACAACAATGATACTGAAAGAATATGTCAAAAATGTTGACATTAATTGGCGGGATATGAGATATTTAATTTGCGAGGTTGGACTTGCTATGTGTCATTCCACTGGGTCAATTGGCGACACACTGATTGGCCCTTTCTATTGTTGTTACAAGTTGCCTGTGAGAAGTTTAATTCCTATATAAGCCATCAAAATACTACTCAGAAACTCTATTGCTCGCCATACAGCTGCCTTGGTTAAGATATCTGAAAAATAACGAGTAGTTACTGTTAGTGAGCTGAACCAAAGTAGGCTTGCAGAGATAACTCCTGTTAAAAACGCCAGTTTGTGATCAGGGTATTGGCTACTACCACTCCCAACAATGACTAGAGTATCAATAATGGCATGAGGATTGAGCAAGCTAAATCCTAAGGCAAATATTATAATTTGAATTCTTGTGTGGGATTGTGGTGTTTCCAGAGCGCCTTGTTTATTTTTGAAAAAAGCACTTCTTAAATTTTTTATTGCATAATAAAGTAAAAAAATAGATCCTAACCAAATCATCCAGGTTTGTAAGAAGGGATGAGCTAAAAGCAAATGATGTAGCCCTGCAACACTGCCACATACCAGTGTTACATCACAGAAGAAGCAGATGGCGGCAGAAAGCGCCGCATGGTTTTTACGAGCGCCTTGTTTAAGAAGAAAGACATTTTGCGGCCCCAAAGCCATTATCAATGATAAGCCTAGCAGAAGCCCATTAAAGTAAATCAACATAACGGAATTAATACACCAAAAAACGCGATTATAACACATTAATGTGCAAAATGTTTTGCTTTGTAACTGTTCGCGCTGTGAGAATACTCTGTTTAGTGCATCTTGAACGAAAATTGGCTGATATATACTCTAATATGTGCTGCTTTCTCAACCAGTTTCTCATTCAACCTTTGCAGAGCAAGATCTTATCAATTTGAGTCGATGAGCTATGATACTTTATAAATTTGAGCCTATTTTTGTCTTTCCCGCGCAGTAGCTCTATAGTTATGGCATATTTTCTCTAACGTGTTTTGTAGGATTGGAGCAACATTGGCATTAGAATAATGCTGTACTCTTTGGAAAGCTCTCGATGCGAGTTGCTTACACCTATGCTTATCCTTTATGAGGCACTCTAATCCATCGGCCATCCGGATGGGATCTTCAGATGGAACAAAAAGAGCGCATTCTGAATTTCCTACAATTTCTAGAGGACCTGACAAGCGAGTCAAAACCATAGGTAATGAATGCATCATACTTTCTAAAACAACCAAACCAAAGGACTCTTCGCGGGATGGCAAACAAAAAATATCAATACTTTGATAAAATGACTCCCTATCATTAATCCAACCTAATAAAGTGACATCATTATCCAAATTATAATGGCTAATTAAATGGATATATTGTTCTCTTTCTTTCCCATCACCGGCAATTTTTGCTTTGAATAAAACTCCTCTTTTTTTCAGCTCAGCTAAGGCGGTTATAAAGACATCAATGCCTTTAATAGCTGCAAATCTGGCGCATACACCGATCACTGGGACATGAGTGTCTTTGGGTTCCCTATATTGAATGTTACTAGGGATGTGAATCAGGTTAGGAACAGTAAATACTCTATGCTCCTCTATTCCTGAATTAATAATATCATGACGCATTTGTTCTGTGAGTGCGATGATGGCATCTGAACCAAAATTATAATGACCTTTTACATGGCATACAGCAATTTTGGGGATTTGAGTTTTGGTTTTTTTGAATAGGTACGCAGCCCTATAACTATGAGTGATGATGCAATCTGGCTGGTGGATTTGAAGGAGCTTTCTTAGACGATAAACGGCGAAAAAATCATGTTGATTGAAATTATGTATGGTGATCAGGTGATCTGCAGGACAACAATCCTTTATTTCAGCTTTAGGATGAATGATTGGAATAACAAGATTACCTTGAGCACTTAGAGCTGGTATATAATTTAAAAACACTTGCTCAAGCCCACCGTTTACTTTGGAGAACATAGCATTAAATATTTTCACCTTCAATTCACCTTGTTAAAGATTGTTTTGGGTAGACCTCATTCCTAATCTAGGTCAACTAATATTTGCTCATCTTCAATTCGAGTTGGATAAATTTTCAAATTCTTTTTTGAGGAGATTTTACCTAAAAGATTACCAACAACAGGAGGCCAGGGTGACCAACATTTCGCTTCACCTGTTTTTAAATCAAACTCACTTTTGTGAAAGGGGCATATAATAGAACATGCTTCTGTAATTTTTCCCTTGGTTAAAGGTAATTTTAAATGAGGGCATTGAGATTGAATAGCATAAACTTGATTGTCATGCCAAAGAAGTAGTAATTTATGGCCATCAATTACTATAATTTCCCTATTATTTTGCTGTAATTTTGCTAATTCTATGGCAGGCTTAAAAGACATATTAAATCCTTGTATATTGAAAGAAGCGATTATATCAGCGATGGTTTTAATCTGTTAGTTCAAAATTGAAAGAAAATAATAATTTGATTAGATTTTTAAAATTCATTACAAAATAAAATTTATCGGTAATATCACTTAACAAGATTTTGTAAGAATATCGTTCATATTATGCATGGATTGAATGATTTCAATTAAATAAAATTTATGATTTTCTAAAAGAGCCGATTTTAACAAGCGAATACATTGCAACTTGACGAGTGAGGAGTATACAATGCGTCAATTATTCTGTCTCCTCATGAGAGTCGTGCAAAATAGAAACAAATAGGAGGGAGCGTGGGCTCTTTGTTTAGAAAAAAAATAATTATTGCATCCGTCTTTGTTGTGTTGGGTATTGGAGGACAATCTGTACAAGCAGAAACGGTACAATCAGAAAAAATACAAACAGAAAAAGTAGAAGCTGAACAGGTTAAAACGGAAAAGGCACAACCAAAAAAGGATTTGTTTGCCCCAGTAGAGCAAGTCATGATTCCCTTTTACCCGACCTATCCAGCAACTAAACCAGCCACTGGTGAACAGGCGGAACTGATCAAGCGTGGTGAATACTTGGCAAGGATGGGTGATTGTATTGCCTGCCATACAGATGTTGAAGGAGATACCCCTGCATTTGCGGGTGGTTTGCCGATTAATACTCCTTTTGGGGTGTTCTATAGTCCTAACATTACACCGGATAAAGAAACTGGAATAGGGAATTGGACAGAAAAAGATTTTGTTCGGGCTTTAAAGGAAGGTCGTGATCCTAAGGGAAGAAATTACTTTCCGGTATTCCCTTATGTTTATTTCTCTAAGATGACAGATGATGATGCTCGCGCTTTATATGCTTATTTTATGAGTATTCCTCCTGTTAAGTTAAAAAATAAAGCGTTGCCATTTCCTTTTGGTGTTCCAGGGGCTCGTTTTTCATTGTGGGGATGGAACTTATTGTTTTTCTTCCCTGAAGAAAACGTAATTCCATATGAGCCAGATAAATCGCCTGAGTGGAATCGTGGAAAATATATAGTCGATACTTTAGGTCATTGCAGTATGTGCCATACCCCTATGAATATATTTGGGGCTCCCAAAAATAGATATTATTTAACTGGTAGTTTTATAGATGGCTACTGGGCTCCGAATATCACGAAATATGGGTTAGAATCAGCAACTCATGAACAAGTGTCTGATGTATTTAAAGAAGGTGAATTAATCAATCAAGCCGGACCTGTGGCTGGTCCTATGGCTGAAGTCAATCATAACAGTCTAAGACATCTGACTGAGTCAGACAGGTTGGCTATTGCAGCTTATCTTAAGACGGTAGAAAGCGAAGAGTATTTAGGTCTTTCTCCATCCTATATGCCTCCTTCTATTGCGCGGGGAAGGCAAGTTTATTTGAAAGCTTGTGTGATTTGTCACCAGGATAACAAAATGGGTGCCCCAGTGATTGGAGATTCAGCGGGTTGGTATATGCGTTTGAAAGATAGTGGTTTAACCGGGTTATACCGGCATGCTATTCATGGATATAACCAAATGCCAGTGAAGGGCGCATGCGTTACTTGTTCTGATAATGACATTATTTCTGCAGTAGATTATTTGCTTAACGCTTCATTGACTCGATCTCAATGGCATGATTTAGCTTCAGGAGGAGTTAAAAAATATCCCGCTAATGGGAAGACTATCTACAATGAAAATTGTGCTGTTTGCCATAATGAGGGCAAATTAGGAGCTCCTAAAATCGGCGATAAGGAAATCTGGAAGCCACTAATAGCGCAAAATATGGATGTCTTATTCAAAAATACAATTTCAGGAAAAAACCATTTGAAAAATGGCGGGTGTAAACATTGCTCAACAGATGAAGTAATTGAAGCAATCAAATATATGGTAAGCCAATCTAAAACCGAAGGTAATTATTCTTTGTGGTAAGGTTGTCTGTGAATTTAAGATGAATGAATGAGCTTAGCTTAAAATATGAGTCGGTTTTCCCGACTACTTTAAAGAGAAGAGGGATTGGGATGTTAAACAGGTTAAAAATCTGTAAATTAATTGTGTTATTTAGCGCCTTGATTTCAGCACAATCAGTATTGGCGGCAGCAGATCATTGGCAGTTAAATATGTATAAAGGGGTGACTCCTTTAAGCAATGATATGTACTACCTCCATATGGCAGCTATGGCTGTTTGTGCAGTGATTGGTATTATTGTTTTTGGAGTGATGATTTATTCATTAGTTCATCATAGAAAGTCAAAGGGATATCAAGCTGCGACTTTTCATGACAATCCAAAATTAGAAATAGTTTGGACAATTATTCCCTTCTTGATTCTTGTAGGGCTTGCTATACCCGCAACCAGAGTATTAATGCGTATGGATGATACAGAGCTATCTGATGTTACCGTCAAGATAGTAGGCTATCAATGGAAATGGCAATATCAATATTTGGATCAAGGCATCAGCTATTTTAGCAGTTTATCAACGCCGTACGAACAGATTGAGAATAAACAAAAAAAGAATCAATGGTATTTATTGGAGGTGGATAAACCTTTGGTACTGCCAGTTAACAGGAAAATTCGATTTTTAGTCACGTCTAATGATGTAGTCCACTCGTGGTGGGTTCCCGAATTAGGCGTTAAGAGAGATGCTATACCTGGATTTATGCATGAAGCATGGGCGAGAATTGAAAAGCCAGGAGTATACAGAGGTCAATGCGCAGAACTTTGCGGTATTAATCATGCTTTTATGCCTATTGTCGTGAAAGCAGTTAATGATGATGAGTTTGAGCGCTGGGTGAATGAGCAAACTAAAGTAGAAGATATTTATATCCAAAAAGAAGGAAAGCCGAGCGAACAAAAAATAATGACTCGCGATGAATTAATGACGTTAGGTAAGCAAAAATATGAGCTGATTTGCTCTGCTTGTCATCAAATCAATGGTACTGGTTTACCTCCAATGTATCCTCCCCTTAAAGGCAGCTCTGTTGCTGTTGGGAAACCGATTTCACGTCATATTGAATTACTTCTCAATGGTGTGCCTGGATCAGCAATGCAAGCTTATAAAGATCAGTTATCTGATGAAGAAATTGCAGCCATTGTGACATACGAGCGTA
Organism: Legionella norrlandica; assembly: GCF_000770585.1. Lineage (GTDB taxonomy): Bacteria > Pseudomonadota > Gammaproteobacteria > Legionellales > Legionellaceae > Legionella > Legionella norrlandica. The sequence goes on from NZ_JNCF01000006.1 coordinate 64,442, forward strand.
ATGCTTGGGGTAATAACACTAATGATTTGATTCAACCCGCAGATGTTGCGGCACTGCGACATGGTACCGATATTAAACCTACCATGGTTAATAAAGCTAAAGCTGGAGGTTTGCAATGAAATACGCAATAGCGCATTCAGAAGATTCTCATGAAGATCATGGTCCCGAGCAAGGCAAGGGTTTTATGGGATTTGTAAAAAGATGGTTATTTACCACTAACCATAAAGACATAGGCACTCTGTATCTATGGCTGGCTATGATAAGTTTCTTTGTGGCAGGGGCAATGGCTTTAGTCATCAGGGCGGAATTATTTCAGCCTGGCCATCGCTTTGTTGACCCCAATTTTTTCAACCAAATGACGACATTGCATGGGTTGATTATGTTATTTGGTGTGGTTATGCCAGCATTCACAGGGATGGCAAACTGGCAAATCCCTATGATGATTGGGGCGCCTGATATGGCTTTACCTCGTTTAAATAACTGGAGCTTTTGGATTTTACCTTTTGCGTTTTGCCTGTTGTTCTCTACTATGTTTCATGCTGGAGGTGGTCCTAATTTTGGTTGGACAATGTATGCGCCGTTATCCACAACATATGCTCCGCCCAGTACTGATTTTATGATCTTTTCCATTCATATGATGGGGCTTTCATCGATTATGGGGTCAATTAATATTATTGCAACTATTCTAAATATGAGAGCTCCGGGCATGACTTTAATGAAAATGCCTCTTTTTGTTTGGACATGGCTTATTACAGCATTTTTATTGATTGCGATCATGCCTGTTTTGGCAGGTGCTGTGACCATGATGTTAGCTGATAGGCATTTTGGTACTTCTTTCTTTAATGCAGCTGGCGGTGGTGATCCAATTCTGTTTCAGCACGTATTCTGGTTTTTGGTCATCCTGAAGTTTATGTTTTAGTCTTACCTGCTTTTGGAGTTATTTCAGAAATTATTCCTACTTTTAGCCGCAAGCCTCTATTTGGTTACCATTTTATGGTTTACGCTACTGTGAGCATTGCAATATTGTCCTTCATCGTATGGGCACATCATATGTTCACAACAGGAATTCCATTGGGAGCAGAATTATTTTTTATGTATGCTACGATGCTTATTGCAGTGCCCACTGGTATCAAGGTATTTAACTGGGTGAGTACTATGTTTAAAGGGGCTATGACCTTTGAAACCCCAATGTTATTTGCAGTAGCTTTTGTATTTTTATTTACGATTGGTGGTTTCACCGGATTAATGTTGGCATTAGTTCCTGCAGATTTTCAGTATCAAGATAGCTATTTTGTGGTTGGTCATTTCCATTATGTTCTTGTACCAGGAGTGATATTTGCTCTGCTAGCAGCGACATATTATTGGTTGCCTAAATGGACTGGACATATGTATAACGAATGTTTAGGCAAATGGCATTTTTGGCTTTCTGTAATTTCTGTCAATTTAACCTTTTTTCCAATGCATTTCTTAGGTTTAGCTGGAATGCCAAGAAGAATCCCTGATTATGCTTTACAATTCGCCAATTTTAATATGGTTGTAACAATTGGCGCCTTTATTTTTGGATTCTCCCAATTGCTATTCTTATATAACGTGGTAGTAACAATAAGAAAAAGAGGTACTAATAAGGACATTGCAACCGGCAGGGTTTGGGAAGGATCACATGGTCTGGAGTGGACCTTACCATCTCCACCACCTTACCATACTTTTACAACCCCACCTGAAATTCATTAAAGGTGGCTTATTAATGAGCAAGGAGAAGAAGCAACAAAAACTACTGGCTCTCTTGACATTGTTAGTATTAGGAATGTTTGGATTTGGTTTTGCCTTGGTCCCTATTTACAATAGTCTGTGCAAAAGTTTGGGTATCAATGGCAAAACAAAAATGGAAGCCATTGCTTATAATGAAAACCAAGCAAAAATTGACGAGGACAGGGAAGTATTAGTTGAGTTCGTAGCAACAAATAATAGTGGAGTACCTTGGGAGTTCTATCCCAAGACCAAAAAAATTAAAGTACATCCAGGAAAAATAGTAAAATTGGCATTCTATGCGGAAAATAAAACAGATCATGCCATGACAGTTCAGGCAATTCCCAGCATAACACCAGGAATTGCTGCAAAATATTTAAAAAAAACGGAGTGCTTCTGTTTTACACAGCAAACACTAAATGGTCATGAAGCCATGAATATGCCATTACTATTCCACTTGGATACAGATTTACCAAAAAATGTTAAAACAGTGACGCTGTCTTATACTTTGTTTGATGTGACGAGTAGAGCAAAATATTAGCAGATTCAAACCAAATCTGGTTAAAAGAAATATTGTTACAGGAGATTAAAATACAATGGGAGCACATGGTACATATTATATCCCCAAACCCAGCCACTGGCCTCTAGTCGGTTCAATTGGATTGACTACTACTTTAGTAGGTGCTGCATCTTGGCTGCATCATGATTGGTATGGCCCTTATATATTTATCAGCGGGCTATGTATTTTGATAGGAATGATGGTTGGATGGTTTGGCCAAGTCATTTATGAAAACAATAAAGGCCTCTACGATTCACAAGTCGATAGATCATTTCGTTGGGGAATGTGTTGGTTCATATTTTCTGAGGTTTGCTTTTTTGCAGCGTTTTTTGGCGCTTTGTTTTTCGCTCGATTTTGGTCTGTGCCGGTTTTGGGTGGCGAAATGCATCCTATTACCCATTATATTTTATGGCCAGAATTTAAAGCATCTTGGCCTTTATTAATTAATCCGAATGATCAGACATTTGCTGGCGCTCATGAAGCTATGGGAGCATGGGGTTTGGCCGCGATCAATACCATTATTTTATTAACCTCCGGGGTAACAATCACTTGGGCACATTGGGCTTTGAAGTTAAACAAACGCATACAACTATTGATGGGAATGTCATTAACAATAGCCTTGGGTATTTTGTTTTTAATGTTGCAAAGCTATGAATATCATGAAGCTTATACAGAAATGAATTTAACATTAGGGGCTGGCATATATGGGACTACATTTTTTATGCTCACGGGGTTTCATGGATTGCATGTTACTATAGGTACCATAATGCTTATTGTCATTTTAATTAGGTGTAAAAGGGGAGATTTCACCCCTGAACGCCATTTTGCCTTTGAGGGTGTTGCTTGGTATTGGCACTTTGTAGACGTGGTATGGTTATTCCTATTTGTCTTTGTGTACTGGTTATGACAAGAAAATAAAAACACATGTCCAATTTAAGATTATTTTACTACCGGGTTTCATAAGTAAACCCGGTTTAAAATGGAGTTTCCAGGCTTTCTTCTTTTGATTCCATTAAATTCAAATTAACTTAATAACTGCGTAATGATTTTCTGTAAATTATGATCGCTATCATAATGAATGACTAACGTCCCTTTGCCAGTTTTCCCTTGTTTTAACTTAACTTTGGTTTGTAGATGCTTCGCCAAAGAATTCAATTGCTCTCTGAATAAAGGATTATGCTCTTTATGGTGCATTGGTTCTGGTTTTCCAGCTTTTATTCGTTCAACCAATTGCTCAGTTTCTCTTACTGATAAATTCTTGGCTACTATTAACTGGGAAACTTGATTTTGCTGATCCTCATCTAATGTTAGCAACGCTCGGGCATGCCCCATGTCTATATCTCCATTTTCCAGCAGCTTTTTTACCGGATTTGATAGGGAGAGTAAACGAAGGAAATTGCTTACTGCAGTGCGGGATTTACATAATAGATCAGCAACTTGTTGGTGTGTGAGGGCAAACTCGGTAGTGAGTCGATGCATAGCTCGTGCTTGATCCATGGCATTTAAATCTTCGCGCTGTAAATTTTCAACTAAAGCCATGGCCATTGCAGTTTCATCGTCTACCTGCTTCAGTATAACAGGGACTTCCGTGAGTCCCGCTAACTGGCTTGCACGCCACCGTCGTTCACCAGCAATGATTTCATATCGACCACTTTCTAATTCTCTAACTAATAAAGGCTGCAAAACACCTTGCTGCTTAATAGATTGCGCAAGCTCATTTAGCGGGGTTTCTTCCATTCCACCACGAGGCTGATATTTACCTGGTTGCAAACAAGTCACTGCCAATCTTAGTTGTTCTGATTTGGATTGTTCGTTGAGAAAAGTACCGCCTGATTGACTTAATAAAGCAGATAAATTACGTCCTAAACTGCTGCGTTTTACTGTCATTATTTAACCTCAAATTAACCTGCTATGGTTTGTTTGCTAAGCACTTCAGCGGCAAGTACCATATACGCTGCCGCACCTGGTGAGGATTTATCATATTGCAAAGCGGGCATCCCATGACTGGGCGCTTCTGCGAGCCTGACATTGCGTGGTACCACTGTCCTATACACTTTGGCTGGGAAATGTTCTAGTAATTGTTTGGAAACTTCAGCGCATAGTCTATTTCGCGCATCGTACATAGTTCGAAGAACTCCTTCAATATGCAAACGCGGATTGACTGAAGACTTAATTTGCTCAATAGTAGACAATAGTGCAGCTAACCCTTCCAATGCAAAATATTCACATTGCATAGGAATTAAGACAGAATCTGCAGCAACTAAAGCATTAATGGTCAATGTATTCAATGCAGGGGGGCAATCGATCAGAATAAAATCATAGTTTGATTGTATAGGTTGTAAGGCCTTGAATAGAAAAGTTTCTCGATGATTGCGTTCCATTAAGCTGACTTCTGCGACGGTCAAATCATCGTTACCTGGTATTAAATCATAGCCGCAACTGGTAGCCAGACAAGCTTGTTCAGCAAGACAATCACGTAATAAAACGTCATTGGTTGTATGAACCAGTTGGTTTTTATCTACACCACTTCCCATCGTTGCATTACCTTGCGGGTCCAAATCGATCAGCAAGACTTCTTGTTTTGATGCCGCCAGTGATGCGGATAAATTGATGGCTGTAGTTGTTTTGCCTACCCCACCTTTTTGATTGGCAATGGCTATGACTCTCGCCATAATTATTCCTTGTTCGTGTTATTGATAAGCACGCAGCAACGCTCACCTTCGATATCCTGTACAAGATATCGTTCAATTTGGTATTTTTTATGGATTGTAGCTAATTCAGTATCTGGAAATCGGCCTTTCATTGCTAACCATAACCCATCTTGAGCGATAAGGTGTTGAGTCCAGTTAATCATTTGTTCGAGACTGCTAAATGCTCTGCTTATTACTGTATCAAAACCATAATTTGGGTGGTAGTTCTCAACCCTAATTTGTATCAGCTCAAGATTTTTTAAATTAAGTTGACGTTTTACTTCATTTAGAAAACGAATTTTTTTTCCATTACTATCCAATAATACAAATTGTAAACCAGGTTTGGCAATAGCCAAAGGAATGCCTGGTAAGCCAGCTCCAGTCCCAACGTCTAAAATTTTTTCCCCTTTAATCCAGGGTAAGATGGCAAGACTATCGAATAGATGCTTGCTGATCATAGTTTCTATATCGCGTATTGCAGTCAGATTATAGGCTTTATTCCATTTATTGAGTAGTAATAAAAAATACCATAATGGATCACAAATAGAATCTAGCCCAAATGATTTTAAACCCTCGCTGAGTAATAGTTTTATTTTGGCGTTGTCAGTCATACAGGAAGTCGATTTTTTTTCAAGTGTACAAGTAATAGCGACAAAGCCGCTGGTGTGACGCCAGAAATACGTCCAGCCTGAGCTATAGTGGTTGGCTTGATTCGATTAAGCTTTTGAATAACTTCACTTGATAAACCAATGACCTCATTATAATCCAAGTTGTCTGGTAACAAAGTATTTTCATGCTTGCGTAATTTTTCAATTTCGTGTTGTTGTCTATCAATATACCCGACATATTTATTTTGAATTTCGATTTGCTCTGTGACATCCAGAGGTAATTTGGGCAAATCTAAGTCTTCTATCATTAATAAATGTTGATAGTTAATTTCAGGACGCTTCAGGAATTCATCGGCTCGGCAATCATGTTGCATGGGATTAAGAAGGATATCTTTAAACAACTCATTATGATTTACTCTAACCCAGCTGTTATGCAACAAAGTTTGGGACGACTCTATAGTTTCCCGTTTTTTGGAAAAGATTTCCCATCGCCTTTCACCAACTAGGCCAAGTTTTCGACCGGTTTCTGTTAATCTTAAATCAGCGTTGTCTTCACGCAATAGCAATCGATATTCGGCTCTTGAAGTAAACATTCTATAGGGTTCTTGTGTTCCACAGGTGATTAAATCATCAATGAGAACACCAATATAGGCTTCATCTCTGCGTGGACACCACAATTCTTTATCTTGTACTTGCAAAGCGGCATTCATACCAGCAATAATTCCTTGTGCTGCTGCTTCCTCATATCCAGTGGTACCGTTAATTTGCCCAGCAAAAAACAAATTTGAAATTACTTTGGTTTGCAAAAAGGAAGTTAATCCGCGAGGATCGAAGTAATCATACTCGATGGCATAACCTGGTCTAGTGATGTGTGCATTTTCAAATCCCTTAATTGTACGGACAAATTGCACTTGTACTTCAAAAGGCAAGCTTGTAGAAATTCCATTAGGGTATATTTCTTCTGTTGTTAAGCCTTCCGGTTCAACAAAAATTTGATGAGATGTTTTATCAGCAAAGCGAACGACCTTGTCCTCTATTGAAGGGCAATAACGAGGTCCAACCCCTTCAATAATTCCCGCATACATTGGCGATTTATCCAAGTTATTTCTTATAATTTCATGAGTAGCTTCAGTAGTATGCGTTATGTGGCACGGAATCTGTTTGGGATGGTGCAGAACGCTACCCAAGTATGAGAACACGGGGGTTGGGGTATCGCCTGGCTGCACAACCATCTGGCTAAAATCAATAGTTCTTTTATCTATTCGTGGCGGAGTTCCCGTTTTCAGACGGCCAACAGGTAAATCTAGATCTCGCAGGCTTTTAGCTAATGCTATCGATGGCGGATCCCCAGCTCTACCTCCTTCATATTGGCTCATTCCCACATGAATTTTACCACCCAAGAAAGTTCCTACGGTTAATACAACTGCCCGTGCCCTGAGATTCAGCCCCATCTGGGTTACAACACCGGTTACTAAACCATTTTCAATTATCAAATCATCAACAGCCTGTTGGAATATAGTTAAATTAGGCTGTGTTTGAAGTTGCTCACGAATTGCTTGCCTATAAAGAACTCGATCTGCTTGAGCACGGGTTGCTCGAACAGCCGGACCTTTGGATGCATTGAGAATACGAAATTGAATACCTGCCCGATCAGCTGCTTTAGCCATTGCTCCGTCCAGGGCGTCAATTTCTTTGACTAAGTGCCCTTTCCCTATACCGCCTATTGCAGGATTACAGGACATTTGCCCAAGCAAGTCTATGTTATGAGTCAGTAGTAAAGTTTTCACGCCAATACGTGCTGCAGCAAGAGCCGCTTCTGTGCCAGCATGTCCTCCGCCTACTACTATGACATCATATAACTGTTCAAGATTCATTTTTTAACCATTTTAACCATATGAATGAAAGCAAAGCTTTATTTTTGCAAAAAACAAATAAAATCTGCACACATTAAAAAATGTGCAATTATACACCTTTTTGTCAATTGTCCCAAGGTGGTTACGCGATAATATGATTGAATTAATAAATGCTGCTTCACAAGGTAAATGACTTGGACCATTTTGAGACCAACAATAGTAGTTATCAACGCACCGTAGTACCGCTCAGGCAAAATCATACTTTATATGTTATATGAATTAAAAGCGTCATTCTAATCATTTTTGTAGAATGGTTTTGAATCAACAAGGTATGATTTTGCTCTGATTATTGCTTAATAAAGATTGCCAATCACTTGTTTCATTATCAACTTCTTCCATAGCTCCTTCAGGTTGTTGGCTCTTGTCAACTGAATTTCGAGGGGGTGATTTTTCTTTGGATTGAAAGAAACTAGGTTTGGCTTTAGGTTTCCACCAGTTATCCGGATCTTCACAGAAAGCCTTATATTCATTGTCATCAAAAGCTTTAATCGTATCTTTCGCAGGTTTGAAAATCGCATTGATCATCAAGTTGGTAGCAATAGCAACTCCAATAGTTGCTCCGAGGACTGCGAATCCAATCCCTAAAGGCAGGAAGACAAAACTAACAAAAACAATCGCGGGGATAAGTGATTCGATGAGTACCGAACGAACTAAATGCATGGTTTGAAAAACAACCATTTGTTTTTGATACTCCGCTTCTGCCTTTAATTTTTTAATTTCCAGAAAGAGGAACTTTTTCTCGTTATCATCCAGGTCGGCATTTTTTTCCAAAAGAAGTTTGAATAACTCTACTTTGTTATTATATTCTTCTTTAGTTTCTTTAGATGAAACATGAGCTTTATAGACTTCTACTCCTCCTTTGACCCCATTATAAATCACTGTAAAGGCAAGACAAAGAGCAGCACCAGCAATAGTAATTGCAAGTAAAGCAGGACCTGCGAAAGGCATGAAAGGTGCTGCTAGTAAAGCAAAAGCGAGCATTAAACCAATGGCATAAGCTATGTTGGTGTATAAACTAATCTTTTGCAAATCCCACGTTCTTTCTTCTTGTTTTCTTGCCCGTTTTAACCTGATAATTGCAATTCGTATTCCCTTATTTTTTTAGCAGTCTCTTCGTCCCCCTCTTCCTTGAATTTTTCTTTGGCTTTTTTAATTAAGCGTTCTAATCCTTTAATGTTGTTATCAAAATCAAGCATTTCTTTATTATGGCGAGTTTTTTGCTCTTCAAAATCCCATATGGCTATACTAATGTCGAATACTAAAAGAGCTAACGTTAAAACGTCACCCCAAGTACCTAGGGCTCCTTTCCCAGTTAACCAAAAAAAACAAACCAGGTTTCCTGTCGCCCAAATGGAATCATTGAGTAAGCTGAATTTTCTTTGGTCCCATTGAGTAAGGAATCGTTCTGTCCAAGGTTTCCTTTTCTCCTTTTCACTCATCCAAGGGCCTTTAATGGTGTGTTTCAGCAAAAGAAACATATTGAGGGAGAATCGAAAATAATATAAAGCCCAACTTATTGTACCAGTATAGGGATCAGGAGCTTTAACAACTTGAGTTGCCTGAGTTACATTGAAAAAATCAGTAGGTAATGCCCCCAGTATCACTTTTAAGAAGCTTGATCCCCAAACCCAATACAATCGTTTCTCATTAAACCAACCCATCGCTTCTTTGATAGTTTTGGTTTTATGATCTAGAGAGTCGACTATTTTCTCAGCCAACTCTTTGCCAAGGAAAATGCTTAAGTATTTAACAGGATAGCCATCAGTAGCCTGACGATATTTTTGAGTGAGAGGAGTTTCTTGTCCTAGGCTTATTTTCTTGTAATTTAAATAATCTATTAATTCGGCACATCGTTTAAGGTGTTTCGTATATATTCTAAAATTTTCAACTTTTTGGTGTTGTTCTTCATATTTTTTTTCAGCTAGCAACAGCAAATAGGTAACTTGCAAATCGCGTAGAAATTTTTTTTTATTTTCTTCATTCATATAATGAAGTATGACTTCATCTGTATTTTCTAAAATTCCAAGATAAAAGCTTAGAGGAGTCATGAAATCTCCACCTTTAGCTTTTCTGTTATACTCAAGAAGTTCTTCTACTTTTTCATCATAGCGTAGCTCAATTTCCTCATCGTTTTTGAGAGTTTCCAGATAAGATTGAAGAATTAAACTACTGGTTGCCATAAGCGATCTCTTTCTCTTTTTTAATTTTTATTAATTGCTTAATATAAATGATACTATAAGAAGCAAGTTTGTTCTTTTTTATAACATAATATTTATTTTGAATACAAGTCGGGTATTCCTGGGTTTACATTATTGATACTAAAATTTGCGAGAACTTATGAGAGATGTTGTTTGAAAGTAAATATTTTTATTCGCTTTTTTCATTATAACTAGGGCAATGATAAAGACTCATTCTCCCTTTTAAACGACTACTAGATAAGCCAAAAGGTTTTGACAGAAAAGAACTCAATCAATCCCATGCAGAGCTTAGCAAAAAACTCTAAAATTAAAAAAGGGAAGCCAAAAACCTGCTGTTATTGTAATTTTTTTGCGAGCAGGTCGCGTATTTCAGTAAGTAATTGAATTTCTGGGGTCTGTGGTTTGGTTTCAGTTTCATCTACTTTTTTTCTTTGAATCAGATTAATCAATTTTACGAACAGGAAAATGGCAAAAGCAACGATAATAAAATCAATGACATTTTGTAAAAAACTTCCCCACTTGATTTGAGCATCCCCGACGGTAAAACTGAATTTTGCAATATCTATGCCTCCTAATAACAAACCAACAAAAGGCATAATAATCCCATCAACTAAAGCGGCTACAATTTTATTAAAAGCTACCCCCATCACAACAGCAACTGCCAAGTCAACCACATTGCCCCGCATAGCAAATTCTTTAAATTCCTTCAGAAAGCTCATCAGACATCCTTATCTTGATTACGATTTGCAATTAAAGAAATACTGTCTCAGAATTCTACCAGCTTTTCAATTACAAACCGTCCTGAAGCAGTGGAGATTTATCATATAATGTAATGCAATTTCTAAGACAAGGATTGAGAAGTACATTTTGATTATGCCTCTGCCAGCTCTACTCCGCTTCTTAAATACATATCATCAAAACGCTTAATATCATCTTCCCCGAGGTAAGCGCCACTTTGTACTTCAATAACAAACAATGGTTCTTGGGTAGGATTACTTAAACGGTGCAAGGTGTTTTGTGGGATATAAGTGGAGCGGTTTTTAGATAACCGGAAGGTGTTGTTGCCATTAACTACTTCTGCTTCACCAGCAACAACCACCCAATGTTCTGCACGATGTTGGTGCGTCTGTAAAGAGAGCTTTGCCCCCGCTTTAACCATAAGGCGCTTTACTTTAAAAGAAGCTCCTTCCGCGAGTACTTCATAATATCCCCAAGGTCTCGGTACTCTCTGGTGATCTTGAGTTAAGTGAAGATGATCTTTGCGTAAGGAACTCACCAAATCTTTAACTTGTTGTGAATAGCGCTTATCAGCTACTAATACGGCGTCACTAGTGGCTACTATGATTTGATCCTGGATTCCCACTGTGGTTACTAATAAATGCTCACTATTAATCAGGCAATTACGACTATCTTGGGCGATGACATTTCCAACCAAAGTATTTCCATGCTCATCTTGTTTATTGGCATCAGCAACTGCAGTCCAACAACCCAAATCACTCCATGGCATGGAGAGTGGGATTACGACGGCTTTATCAGTTTTTTCCATTATGGCATAGTCTATGGACTCTTCTTTACATTGTGAAAAGTAATCCAAATCAAGACGTAAAAAATCATGGTGATGCTGAGCATGGCTTAGTGCTTGTTTACTAAATTGAAAGATTTGGGCTTCAAATCGTTTTAACTCCTCAAGATAGACTCCTGCTCGACAAATAAACATTCCACTATTCCAGAAATAATTACCATTACTGATAAATTGGGCAGCAGTTTGAGAGTCTGGTTTTTCTCTAAAACTTACAACTTGTTTTACCTCGTTAGTTAGGGATCTGCCTCCTTCTATATACCCATATCCGGTTTTGGGGCTATCCGGTTTTATGCCAAAGGTCACTATTGCGTTGTTTTGTAAAGCAAATTGTCCACCGGTTAGCATGGCGTTTAGCCAAATGTCATCATCCGATATCCAATGATCAGAAGGTAAAACCAGCATTACAGCATCTTCTCCTGCAGTATTGGCTAAAAAATGAGCCGCACTAGCAATTGCAGGGGCTGTGTTGCGTGCGCAAGGCTCAAGTAAATAAGTAGTTTGTGCCTTGAAATTTTGTAATTGATCCTGGCAAATAAAATAATGAGCATCATTACTGACTATAATAGTTTGGCTGCTTGGCAATCTTATTGTCCTGTTCATAGTTTGTTGAATTAGGGACAATTCGCCATTTAATTTTAAAAATTGTTTGGGAAAATTCTGCCGGGATAATGGCCATAATCTAGTGCCAGAGCCTCCCGCTAGGATTATTGGAAAAAGGGTAGTCGTCATCACATTCCATATTGTGGCATAATTGCACTACATTTTAGCAGGAATTCCAGAGCAAGCAATTGTTCACTTTATTTTTGAGGTTTGCATCATGAAAAAAGCGATAGTATTACTTTCCGGGGGCTTGGATTCAACTACCTGTTTGGCTTTGGCCAAATCTCAAGGTTTTGCTTGTTATGCATTGAGTTTTTCATACGGTCAGCGACATTCTACAGAGTTATTCGCTTCAACTCGTATTGCGAAACGCATGGGGGTGGTTGAGCATAAAATTGTTACCTTGGATCTCACTGCTTTTGGTGGCTCGGCTTTGACTGACTCAGCTATTGAAGTGCCTCAATTTAGAGAGAGCGCTGAAATTCCTGTGACTTACGTTCCAGCTCGAAATACCATATTTTTAGCAATAGCTTTAGGATACGCAGAGTCTATTGATGCCAGGGATATTTTTATTGGAGCGAGTTCAGTTGATTATTCACATTATCCCGATTGTCGTCCTGAGTTTATCCAAGTATTCCAGACGTTGGCCAATTTGGCGACTAAAGCTGGAATAGAGGGCGATGAATTTACAATTCAGGCTCCTTTGCAACATCTTAGTAAAGCTCAAACAATTCAATTAGGCCAAGAGTTAGGCGTTGATTACAGCTTAACTATTTCCTGCTACCAAGCTAATGATGCTGGAGAAGCCTGTGGTCAATGCGATAGTTGCGCCTTTAGAAAACGAGGGTTTCAAAGTGCCGGAGTCGCTGATCCCACTCTATATCAAAAGCATGTCCATATTTAACCCATAAAGTTAAATTAATGATATAATCTCCGCTATTTTAGTTTGGAGTCTGAAGATGTGGGATAAAATTAAAGAATGGTTCAAACGAAATAAAAGTTATTTGACAGCACTTTTTCTTGGTTCAGTTATTATAGGGGGAAGCGTTGCTCTTTTAGCCTTTTTCTGTCCTCCTGTCTTGGCAGCCTTTGCTGGAATAAGCATTTTTGGTGTGGCTCCTTTGGCTTTTTTAACTGCCTTATCAGTCCCTCTTGCAGCAATAGTCCTTGGCGGTATTATTACTGGAATTGCTTTTGGGGCTATTTTAGGGGGGATGGTGGTATGGAAACAGCTAATTAGCATTGGTAAGCATGTTTATTCTTATTTTGAGAATAATAGTAATCTTGATCTTCCAGTAATGGATGAGCAACAAACTTATCATTATCTAATGAATCATTTGGAAGCGGAACACTCAGAATCGTTTGATGAAGACGATGACGAATCTTATGATTATAGTTCTGATTCCCCAGAAGAAGTTAAATCCACTCTGTGGACTATTTTTAAGGACTCGTATCCTCATAGTACCACGAAGATACAACGAGAGGATCCAGAATCTCAGCTGCGTAGAATTCGTTGATAATCCTACTATTTTTTCAATCGAAATCTTGATTTTACGCATTTCGTAACTCAAAAATCAAGGCTGCTCAATTCGAGATTTTTAATGCGAAAATTCATCTTATTGGAATGACGATAAAAAGAGTTTACTTTACACTTTTGTTACAACATATTGCGCACTTTTGATTCACATTTGATAATCGGATTGCTACAATCCGTTCGGATTTATAACCTTGGAGTAAAACATGACATTTAAACAATTTGCAACGGGCGTATTTTATTTGCCAGCAACAGTGTTTTCTGGTTTAACTAACCTATTTTTAGGTTCTTATGCCAAAGACAAACGAGGCAACTACATTACTGATGACGAAGGGAACTATGTTAAATACCGTGGCTTGATTAGTTTGACTTTAGATGCTGTTAAATACGTAGGAACAAGCATAGCTAATTTCATTTCTAATCACAAAAAAGCCATCGCTGTTGCATTTTGGGCTTCTTTAGTGGTTGCCGGAGCTGCTGCTCTAACTGTTGCTTTCTGGCCTGCTGCTTTAGCTGCTGTAGCTAATTTCACTGTTTTAGGCTTTTCTATTGCAGCTTTAGTTGGCACTGGTTATGCTGCTCAAGTAGCTGCAACTGCAGGTGTTGCTGCTGTTGTAACAAGCGCTGCTGTTTATGCTGGTGCTGCTGTTATTAATGCGGTTAAATCGCTAGTTGGTTTCTGTGCTGGTCTTCGCAGTAAAGCGTCATCAAACAAAGTAGATTTTGAACCTGCTAACGATGATGAAATTGAATTTGACGTTAAGAAGAATCCATTAAGTGGTTTAAATGGTCCTAAAGTTGACTCTTCATTAGCGCGTTCTAGTTCTGCAGATGAAGAGCCAAAACACACTACTTCAGTATTTGCAGAGCCTAAGAAGTCTGTTCCTGCTCCTGTCGCTTCAGAGGAAGCAAAGACTAGTATATCAATGAACTAATCTTTGTTCTGATTATTTAATAAAAATGCGGCTTATGCCGCGTTTTTATTCCTCTCCCCATCTTTTTACCAACCCACAGTCCAAATCAAATAAATCCAAAACCCGTCCAACTGTGTCATTGATTAAATCATCTATGCTTTGGGGGTGATTATAAAAAGCTGGAACTGGTGGACAAATAATACCACCCATTTGAGTAATGTTGACCATGTTATTCAAGTGGCCAAGATGTAGAGGGCTTTCTCTTGGTAGTAAAACGAGTTTCCTGCGCTCTTTCAGTACGACGTCTGCTGCTCGAGTTAATAGATTACTACTGATTCCATGAGCAATTTCACCTAAGGTTTTCATAGAACAAGGTGCAATAACCATTCCCATGGTTTTGAATGATCCACTAGCAATAGAAGCAGTAAAATCCGTACAGGGATGATAGACATTAGCTAAAGCTTTGAGTTCTGACATACTGATTTGTGTCTCATAGGCTCGTGTCAATTGGCCTGCTTTGCTGATCACTAAATGAGTTTCGATAGGTAGTTTTTGCAATACTTCCAGGAGTCTGATGCCATAGATAATACCTGAAGAACCACTAATACCTATAATTAGCCTTGGATTATTCATCATGAGCTTTCATTTACTTGAATTATAGTTAGATATTAGCAAATTATAATGAAAGAGACAGAGGAAATGTCAACATACGCTATAGTGCTTATACTAAAATTAGTCATATAATTAACATCACTTGCCATTTATACTGTTTTCTTAGATTTTATTTTAAACGACGGAAATTATTTCAAATGACATTAATAGCGTGGAAAAGAAAAGTGGATTTTTTATGAAGATGGATGATTTTCGCTATATGCGTCGGGGGAGGCATCTCCGTGAGTTAGCAGCAGAAGAAGCAAAGCTTCTTGCGCCCATAAATCAACAAGGTACCAGGAAAGAGCGTGCATTGTTAGTGTTACATGGTTCTCTTCTTCACCCGCCGTTTATAGATATTTAATTCCAAAATTAAAAAACTACGACGCAATTCTCTGTCCTGTATTAGCGGGGCATGCAGAAAGCATAGAGGCCTTTTCTAACTCTAAAGCTGCCGATTGGTTGCTATCAGCCCAAAATGCTTGTGAAACTTTAGTTAATCAATATCAAAAAGTTGATATTTTAGGATTATCTTTAGGTGGATTATTGGCCTGTAAATTAAGCCAATCCTTTGCGATTAATCATCTTTTTCTTTTGGCTCCTGCATTGAGATTGCACTTACGAATAAATGCCATGCTCAAATTAGCTCAAATACTTAAATGTCTTGGCTTCCATCATCTTCGTAATGCAGCGGGTAATCTTATAACTAAGGAACGTGCTGAAATTGCCTATAGAAAGCTCCCTATTTCTACGATAATTGAAATGCTTAATCTTGCTCGGCAACATGAATGGGTACCACCTGATTGTCCTGTGGATCTTTTTCTAGGAGTTCATGATCAAGTAGTTGCCTCCGAACAAGTAGAACAACTATTTTACAATTTACCTAATGTGAACATACATTGGTTAAAGAATTCTGCTCACGTACTACCTTTGGATAACGATCTTGATGAAATCATTAATTGTATTAATGAAAGTAAATAATCAATGACTCTTGCTTCATTGTATAGTATTTTCTCTTTTATATTTTAAGTATAAAGCTACCCCGAGAACTTGTTCCCGGGGTTCCCAAGACCAATTGTTATGGGAATTGCTTATTATATCGATCAAAATCTTTTAGATCGGGCTGATTCCAATCACGCATGTCTAATACAGAGCCATTAAATGCCATAAAATCAGCACGAGTTTTCGATAAATTATAATAATAAATATCACTAGCATCTGTTGCTAGAGTACTTTGGTGATTGACAGCAGAAATTTCAGCCATTGATTTATCATGAGTTTTTACAAAGCTGCGTTGTGCCCTTAGGTATTTTCCTTTAAATTGAGCAAATCCCCATAATTCAACATCAAGTTTATTAACAATGCCCGCCAACTGAATTTTTGCTTCTTTCTTTGCTCGAATTGTTAAAGTATCGCTCTTTATCCAATATAAACTTAACATACCCTTGCCGTATATCTTCAGTGAGCTGAGATTAACAACTCCTGATATTCCTACTTTAGGATCTCCTTTTAAAACAATTTGCAAATTTCTGCTGGATACTCCACTGATTTGAGTAACACCATTACCTACTGCTACCAATCTTTGTAGACCTATCGAGCCACCGAGTGAGGTAGTTCCTTCATTAGCAATATACAAGTCTAAATAGCTGGTGTGCAAATTATTTCCTGTTATAACCCCTGCTCCTTCATAACGGAAGCGATTTAAAAATGTGCTTCTAATATCAACATTAACCGTACCATAATCTGGATATCCTGCTCCTAAAGATACGTACAAGGTATTATTCTTAACTATTGTGCTCACTTGGGTTAAATCTCTTGGATCCCCTCGTAACATAACGGCTGGTTTTTTATATCCGGTATGTAAAGTAACATTCAGTCTTCCTTGTACTACTACTTGGTTAAATGAAGATACTTGTCTGAATTGATTTGTGCGCGTACTTGGATTTTTAACTTCAACCGGAGGTAATTGCGGTTTATGGTGAGCACAATTTGCTAATAAAAAGATAACTAAACTCAATAAGTAGCACCGCTTTAGCATAATCTTCATCCCTCTATCAATAATCTCTCTACATTAGAGGAAGTTTTCACAATGTGCAAGGCGGTCTCCTTATAAGAAAATTTTGCAATATTCTTTTATTCTCTAAAATACCTGTATTTAAATTTTGAAGACAATTATCAGTTGCTACTAAAATCAGAAATGATTATATCTGCACTACAATAATCTTGGTGTTTTGAATTACCCGCTTTATCAACCAGAGAGCCTAAAGGTTCATTAAATGGTATTAAAGCAGGTAATTGAATGTAAACATCCACTAAAATGTCGTTTTTACAGCTTAGAGTAATTTTACCGGCGTTATTTTCCCCAAATGATCTTTTAATTAATTCTCTCAGCGTCCCCAGCGGTACTGTTTCACCACTATGTTTTGTTATGTATTGCCCAAATTCTGTGTCGTTAATTTCAGAGGTCAAGCGTATCGCTAAACTAAAATAATCGTCCATACTTAAAGCTTGACAACTTCCATGTTTATTCCATTCATGTCGCTCCAAGCAACTTCCATAATGATAGCTTGGCATGAATTTTTTTAAATCTTTATCAACATTAGAAGATAAATTCAGTGGTGGGTAATCGCAATGGTGCTTTTGAGGACTTACTCCACAATAACCATAATTATTGCCACAAGCTTCTTGATTGGGCCATAAGCCATGCAAGATCAAATGGTTCGTTTGATAAGATGATTTTGTTAATTTTAAGCACTCGGGTTTACCTATTTCATAACCATAAGTTTCACAAAAACCTGGTTGTGAGCTCAAGGCCAACACATAAGCATCAGCCATCCCTGGAGAAAGATCGCAAAATGCAGGGTTTTTCTCAGTGTATTCAATTGTCCCGCAATCAATACTTACCCAACGCAGATTATTAGGTTCCTGTTGCGAAAATTGGATACGCAACCAGTCAGGCATGGATTTATTTATTTCCTTTAATTGATATTTTTGATTAGGTTGAATTACTAAATTGCCAGGATTTGACCTGTTATTTTTAGAAAGATATGCAGGACACGATTTTGTAGCTTCGAAAATACCGTTTACAGGAATTGATGCGTTAAGGCTTAAAGAACAAAAAAGCAAGAGCAGGGTGATTAATTTTGCCATAAAGACATCCTTGCTATTGTTTGGTACGCTCATTATACCTAAGTCTGGTATGAATTCCAGATATTATATTTTATTAAATTGATTAATAAGGTCTTTTTAGGTCGCTCTCATGAGGAAGTAAGCTTGTGCAAAACAAAATTGTTAAAGCAGTCATTACGAAACGACCGTGAAGCAATCATAATGGGCTTAATAATTTCTTAACTTTGATTTGTTATAGTACTTTTTTAAACTTATTAAATATTATTATGCCTATTCGACGTTTAACTCTAGGAGATAAAAGCCAAGTCCTTGCTTTAGATAAAGTTATTTTTAGTACCGTTGATCCCGAAGGTGGATGGAGGGAAAGCGATTTCAATCAGTTTTTTAATGAAGAAAGCTGTTATGTTTTTTATGAGGAAAAACGGCCTGATGTAATTATTGGATATATTTTTGCAACCCAAGAAAAAGACCAAACTTATATTAGTAATCTAGGCTCAGATCCTAGAACTGGGAAGCGTGGCATTGGTACAGCACTTATGCAAAAAGTGATGTTACAAGAGGATGAGAATTCTAAAAAAAATAATCGACCCTTTGCAATAAAATTGCACGCTGATAATGATAACGAGAATGCCATCCGATTCTATAAAAATCTTGGATTTAAAGAAGAGGGCCGAGATAGTCACGGAATAAAAATGACTGCTACGGCGTTACCTGAAAAATTCAAAAATAAGGAAATACAGCCTCCCGTTCCAATGTCTAGAAAAGCTTTGATTATAAGAAATGTTGATGGGATTCAATATGATGACTTAAAAGTTGCTTTAGATGGTTTAGAACCGGATGAACAAGCCCCACGAGAATTTAATGAATTAATTCATCTTGTACAATCCAACACCCTATCTGACAGCGATCGCTTAAATCATGCTCTTGATTTATTTAAGCTGGAAATAGTACGTGATTATATTTACGAAACTGTTAAAGAAAAGACAGGAAGCTATGTCATCTATCATCTTAATGGGTTAGAAGATACTGGAAGAATCAACAATAAAAATGCCACGTACATCATAGAAAAAATGGCGAAAATAGCTCCTAATACCGATTTTGATATGTTGTATCTTGGAGGAGGACATGGAGATCCATCCCAAGGTTTAAGCAATCTCAGTAAGCGGCAATTAGAGGGTATTACGGATATTCTGAATAATAGAAATATCAAATTTTCTGCAGTGATATTAGGTAGTTGTTTTAGTACCGCCTACTTAGGTTTATGTCAGCCTTTTTTAAAAGATCATGGTGTTACGATAAGTAACTCATTGGAATGTGGAGGGGATAATAATTTTAAGCCGGCGATGCAGTGGATAAAAGGACAACGACAAGAATTCTATTCCGATGAGGATATCCGTAATTCTATTCCTGTTTATCAAGAAACTCGAGCCGCCATGAGGCGAGTATTTGAAGGAGGAGTTCCTCCCGGTGAAGAGTTACCTGATGAATACAGCAAGTTGTTAGATGCTTATAAGCAATTTGTTCAGACCGAAGTGCCAGGGTTACCAGAAGAGGAATTTTATGCGTTGGGGGAAGATCTCTTCAATAGAGATTTAGAGGAATTTATTATTGAAATGCAATTTGAAAGGGAACTGCTCCATAAAGAAAAAATTCAGGAAATATTAGGAAACTATCCCAAATTAAGTGAGCATATTAAAATTCTTGCTGATAAGAAAGGCGAGAAAGCAATTTTTGATGCATTAACTAATTGCATTAAGCCAACCCCAACTTCTCTAGTAGTGGGAACTGCAAAAACTGTAACTATGTTTAATTTTAGTGAAGCTAATGTCATGCCCGCGAATGCAGACGAGGAATTTCAAGGAAACTATCGCTTAGTACGGGATAAAGTTAGACGGTCGGGGCAGTTTACAGAAATTAATGAGGTACTCAACGATTTTAATGACATATCGGCAAAGAGACAATTTAATAATGTATTTATTCAAGCAACAAAATTCTTAGAGCCGCAGGAGAGAGAAGCTCAAAAACATCACCCAGAGCAAGAACGTTTAATTCGCCAGCAGCAGGAACGAGAAGCTCAAGAGCGCCATGCAGAGCAAGAACGTTTAATTCGCCAGCAGCAGGAGCGAGAAGCTCAAGACCGTGCAGAGCAAGAACGCTTAATTCACCAACAGCAGGAGCGAGAAGTCCAAGAGCACCGCGCAGAGCAAAAAGGTTTAGCTCATCAACAGCAAGAGAGAGAGACCCAATATCGTGATGCAGAGCAGGAACGTTTAACCTGTCTGCAAAATGGGCATGCACAGAACCAACAGGCTTTTGCGGCACAACTTAAGTTGTTGCATGATAAAATGACTGATCTGGATAAACGTGGAATGGAAAAAGCCCGGAGGCTGCATTGATACTGCATAAACAGTTAAATGAAGCTGGGACGATTTATTTCTCTAAAGAGCCAACTTTGCAAACGTATAAAACCTTCAAAAAGAATTGTGATGCTTATATCCAAGAAGCGCGAAAAGAACTGGATGAGCACAGAGGTTGCTCTAGTTTTCTAACTAATTTAGCCTTATGGATTGGTACTTTGGGTATTGGCATACTCGTGAAAGGAGCAATTAATCTGGCAAATAACAGATCTTTTTTCTTTGTCCATGAAACGGACTCAAGTAAAACGGTAAAAGGGATTGAAGAAGCAATTAATAATGCAGCACCAAAACCAAGCTGGCTTAGTAGCGAATAATGCTAAGTTACAGGATTATAAATTTTAGGTCATAAGTTAGCTTGCCAATGCCAAATTGGAGTTAAGACTGATGTGTTGACAATCGCTTTCCTAACTCCCTATTAAGTATCTTAAAAAATACTATGATATAAGGAGAGGTGCGGAGAGAAGAAATGATTCAACAAGACCCCGTTTTAATTAAGTCTGAAGGGGATAAAGCCTTAGAAGCAGGGGATCTGCCGCTTGCTTTAAAATTTTATGATCAGGCATTAGAAATAAATCCCCAATTTTCTGAGGCATATTATCAAAAGGGAACTGCCTTATTAAGAATGGGAGAAGCTATAAAAGCTGCAGCTATGTTTTGGCAGGCTTATTTATTTAGCCAGTTCAAAATGGAAATAGGCTTAATGACGGCAAAAACTCTGGCTCATGCCAAGAATTCTCTTTCAGCCTGCAAACTTTTTGAGACCTTTAGAATTGAAGACATGGATCGCGAAAGTCTCTCTTATTATTTGTATGCATTGAGGCTGCAGGGGAGGATTAAAGAAGCATACGCCTTGTTTCCATATTTTAAGGACGACAATTCCCCTAAAACTAATTGGGCAAAAGCGATGGTCTTGCTTGACTTAAACAAAATTAATGAAGCATGTGCATTGCTCGAGCCACTTGAGGAAACGGATAATGACGGGCATATCACTGTTTTGCTTCATGCCGTATATATCGCCTTAAATGATAAAACCTCAGAGAAGTCTCTTTTAGACAGAGCAATTAAGCGAATAAGCAATAACGATTATTTTTGTTGCCAGAGAATTGCAATTGATATTCTTGACGGATTAAATAATATTCCCATAGACGCTTATCGCTCGTTCAGGCGATTTGATCTGATAGATGCAGCTGATTATCTTCATAAAAATTCGGATAAAAATCTCATCTCCTGTGGTACAACTTTTCAAACATTTGATTTATTAGCTCCTCATGTTACTTCGACAGGAATAATATTGGAATTTGGAGTAAGATTTGGCTACTCGATTTCTCATATTGCTGAGCTTTTCCCCGAGCGCCAAATTTTCGGATTTGATAGTTTCCAAGGCCTACCTGAAGATTGGCATCATGAAAAAGCTGGCTCCTATTCCACGTATGGTAAAGTTCCTTCTGTTGCTGATAATGTGACTTTAATAGCTGGATGGTTTAATGAAACGTTGCCTGATTTTAAAAAAAATCATCAGGATCCTATTGCTTTTATGAACATAGATTGTGATCTTTATTCTTCTACGAAATTAATTTTCGATGAATTAAGTGCACAGATTATTCCTGGTACGATCATAGTTTTCGATGAGTACATCGGGAATGCTACATGGCGTCAAGATGAGTTTAAGGCTTTTCAAGAGTGGGTTAAAGGAAATAAAGTAAAATATCGTTATTTAACAGCGAGTTTTTATACAAAACAAGTATCGGTGCAAATTCTTGATAAAAAGAAAGAAAAATAAATATAAGCATAAAAACTACCACGTTTATTATTAATAAAAACGAGGTAGTTTTTAGGGAATGCGTCTTATATAATGGTTACTTCTTCAGCTTGAAAACCTTTAGCCCCTTTCGTAACAACAAATTCCACACGCTGTCCTTCTCGTAAAGTTTTGCGTTCTGCATTACTTACGATAGAGCGGAAGTGAACAAATACATCATCTTGACCATTATCACGACTAATAAAGCCATAACCTTTATCATCATTAAACCACTTAACGTGGCCAGTTTCTTTCACAGACATTTCAAAATTCCAAATAAAATTAAACAAATACTTGTCCAAAGCGTTCAAAGAAAAAATACAATGTCATTATCGAGGGAAATTCGCAACCAGGTTTAATAAAAGGAAGGATTTTGCCGAAAACCAAGATTTTAACCAAAAATGCTCGTAGAACAAGTAATAATAATTATAATACACTAATCTACAAATAGCGAGCATTATGTACAATGTCTCCCATAAATGCACCACTATTACACTGCTATGGGCTAGTAATACGGGCCTCTGTTTTTTTAGGCATTTCTAAAGTCCAGTTATATATAAATACCATAAGAATTGAATCAAATCAGCTTTTGAGTTTATAGAGAAGAAAAAACATTGGGTAGCATAGGTTGCAATTTATTGGCTAATTCCAGGAGTAATAAATCATTTCCTTTTGCAGCGCCCATTTGAATAGAAACCGGTAGATGTTTTTGAAACATAACCGGCAGGGTCATAGCAGGTAATCCTGCCTGATTAAACAAGGAAGTGAAGGGAGAAAATTCTATATTTTTTTGTAAATAAGTATTGAACTCCTCATCTGTTCGTAATTGCCCAATTAATAGAGGTAATTGGGCTAAAGCGGGTGTTAGAATGATGTCTGTTTTTTCTAACAATTCGTGTAAAGGCCTTAGTAATTGATATAACCTATTTTTCGCAGCAATTAATTCATGAGCCTTAAGTGTTTTTCCTCTGTGATAAAACTCCCAGGTAATGGGTTCTAGTTCATCAATTTGAGGTTTTCTACCAATGTTTAGTTCTTGTGCCTTTACCATGGCGTAGGTGTTTGCTGCAATTAAAGTGAGCGAACAAGTACCTATACTGGTTAAATCCAAAGTCAAATTTACTTTATTTAACTCATACCCCATATTTTTTAAATTTTTCTTTATTTCTTCTATGGCTTCCAGACACTCAGGAGCAATCGCAACATCTACAAAGGCTCCCTCCAATTGAGATATGGTTAAATGTTTCTTCTTTTTAGAACAAGCTGTTAGTGGTGCAGTATTAACCAGATTTTTAAATAATGCAATAGAATCTCTAATCGAACGGCTTAGCAGGAAATTGGTGGCCATCCCTGACCACAATTCATCAACCCACGGACCAGAAGGAATTAAACCAGTTGTGGGTTTAAATCCAAATAAACCGCAGCATGCTGCAGGAATACGTATGGAACCTCCTCCATCGCTTGCTGTAGCGATAGGAGCTATTCCCCCTACTATTGCAGCAGCAGAGCCTCCAGAGGATCCGCCAGCAGTTCTCGTGATATCAAAAGGATTTCTACAAGGTCCCCATAAAGCAGATTCCGTTACGTAGGAAAGACCTAATTCCGGAGTATTGGTTTTAGCAACAGGGACAAAGCCCAAACCGATCAATTTATTAATCAAGTCGCTATTGGCTGCCCCTATATTATTGGCAAAGAAATGAGATCCTTCTGTTTGCCTAATCCCTTCCATGGCATGCCCTAAATCCTTAACTAATAAAGGTACGCCATAATATGGTTCATGACCTTTCATTTTGGCAAGACACTGGTGAGCAAACTCAAAGCAATCAGTGACTACGGCATTTAATATGGGGTTTATTTCATGCAAACGTTCTTGTGCACACTTTAATACTTCCTTAGCACTAACTTCTTGATTTTTAATAAGCTTGGCTAGCCCATGCACATCATAACGAATGTATTCATTAATGAACATGCGAAATTCCTTGAGATGAAAATTGTACACCTATGGGTAATTTTATGGATTAATTATAGCAAAAAAAGGATTATTTGACCCGCTATACTAAAATATTCTCTCGAGT
>NZ_JNCF01000069.1 GCF_000770585.1 Legionella norrlandica
TTTTTAATTGAAGAGCGATTTCCTTAGCCACAGCACGGTTCGATGCTTTACATAAACCACCTACGTCAATCAGAGTTCTTGTATTAGGAGAAAAAGAATCGGCCAACTGTTTAATAACAGCCGTTGTATAATCCTCGCCTGTTTTGCTAAAACGGGAAGTATCCAGAGAAATGGTTTTTTGACAATTTTTTCTTCCCATAATACCCAAAGTCATATTGCCATCGGCCGCAGGATCCAACATATTTTCTTTAAAGTGGGAAGAGGTATCCCCTGCCGTACCCGAAAATCCAATCACCGTATCATGGATCGTTCCTTGCTCATAGCGATTACTATTGGCTTTGCCGGCATCAAATTTGATCTGATCCTGGATGATGGTGCGAGCCAACATCTTTCTGAAGGAAGTCGCCGGGATTTCTCCTGTTTTTATCCGTTTTTCCAGCTGGACAAAATAATTCCTCCTTTCCTCATTGCGAATCAGCGGGTCTTCTATTTCTGCTAATTCTTTGATCTCGACAAAAAGTGTTTTAAATTCCGGATCAATGGCCTCTCCTGATGGAGCTAAGAAAGATTTCTCACCAAGACCGTTTCTAAAGGAGTCAATTAAAAATTCCAAATGAGGGTCTTCGTTGATTTCTGTTCTCGGATCCAGATAATACAACAGAGTAGTAATGGCCGTCACTTCTGGATTATCAAACCTGGAGCCCTGAGGTTTTGGTGTGTTGGCTGCTGAATAAGGAACAGCTATCAATAAAGGCGTTTTTGAGGCCTCTCCTTTTCCTGTCCTAAGAGCATCGTAATCATACAACTTAGAGCCGTCTTTTCCATTTTCAAACCAAACACCAAAATCAGTACCAGGTTCTTTTTCGGTAAAAATGCTGAGCATGACTGAATCTGTCAGAATCGCACGCATTAAATAAATGTCAGTACTGTTTGCCGGAGTCACTGAGGAAGGTTGTTTGACTTGCAAAGACGTGATGTAATTAAAAATACTCTCATCTTTATCCTCAATACCAAACCGTTCCAATAATACCTTGGCAAGGTGCTCTATGGATTTATCTTCTGTGGCACCTATGGTTTGGGTAATCACTTCTAAAGGATAGATTTCAGCCGTATCCAAAGGAACTTTCTCGCCAGCAGTATAATTCACCTCAGTCGTAGCAGGATCTTGAGTCGCATCCAATTCATCAAATACAGAAATAGTAGATAATGAGCGAATTTCATTCAGTAATGAAATACACTCCATGAGCTCTTTTTGCTGTAAAGGCTCATTAGTCAACTTCATCAACAGGTCTAAGAAAATCTTGGCCTGACATTCCATAGAATTGCGTACATTCGGTGCTTGAACCAGAACCTCACGATGATCCCTGACTCTTTGATACAAGGCGAGTCTCTTCTTCAAGTCCGCCTTAATGTCTTGCAATGATTTAAGCCTAGGACTGTTTTCCCCCATATTAGGCTCTGGATCAGTCTCTATTCGATAGCGTTGGAAATCATCTTTTACTGCACGGCGGCCCAGTAAATTAGTCAAAGTGACGGACATGTCAGAGGTATTGGTTTCAAGCGCTGATTTAGGAACGATAAAGCGAACGAGTCTATCGCCCGTTTTGTACAAAGCAACCAAAGGCAATAAGGAGGTTTTACCAAACCCCATTCTCGCTTGGGCGGCATCAATTTTATCAGGATCCGTCTCGTCATCCAGTAGTAATCCCCTGAATATATTCACTTGACGCGCATTACAACGATGACCAAATTCTGATTCAAACAGTAAAAAGGCTCTTTGCATTTTTCGATCTTGCTCGAATTTCAAAGCCTCTTTCTCTGTAGAAATATTTTCTAAAGCCAGTGTAGAATCAAGAAGCTTATCTAGTTGATAGTTTCTTCTGATATGCAGCATCGCAATCGCTTTCGCGTCTTGCCCCATTTTGAAGGTGTCTTGTATATCATTTAAGTGATCTAGTTCCGTTTTGTAAAACAGCAACCGGGTCATGGCATTATTCAGGACAATCTCGGCTTGAGCACGCTCTTTCTCAGGGAAATAAGATAAAATACTGCTGTAGTCATTTAAGAGATAAGCCGAGTTCAACTCAGAAAATGGGATTTCTGAAGATGCCTTGTCTAAAGTAGATTTCACTTTATTCAAAGCCTCCAAATACTCTATATTGCATTCTTCCTGAGCTTCTTTCACTTTTTGCATGAGTTCATTCTTAGAGCCTGCTTTGATAGAATAGCTTCCCCCATTGACTGCCGTTTGGTAAAAAAATGTTTCAAGCTGGTCTGAAATCGCATTAATCTGGCTTATCTCAAAACCGACTTCCGTCAGATAACTGGCAATTTTTGCAGAAGAATAAAACTCACTAGGATGTTTGGTTAATTGGTATTTGTTGTCCATATCCTTAACAGGGCGTATCCATCCCTGATCTTGCATCAACTGAAACAGTGCTGTCACATGCTCTTTTGTTAATTCGCCAATCCCTGCATGATTAGAGGTAACACTAAATAACTTCTCAAGAGTATGGGCATTAAACAACCCATAGTTTTCATAATAGTACCCTTCCTCTTGGGCTTGAACTGATTCCTCAAATCCTTCCAGGCCATGTAAACGTTGTTCCAGCTCGATCTGTTCCTTATCAATGAGTGATCGGGGATTATCATGCAAGGTAAATTGAATTAAGGTGCGGCTCCCCAATGACCCAATAGGCATGTTGGTCGTCTTTGTTTTGATACTTACAGCTTTTTTCTCACCGGTATCAACCTTTGTCACGGGTTTGGAAAATAATTCTTGCAATTCTTTATCTGAAGTAAATTCCGACTGTATTGCACGCCAGAGTTCCATAAACTGAGGTAACGGAGGCTTTCCATGCAACTGATTGGCTTGCTTGACTTCTTTAGTAAATTCAGTCAATAACTTGCTGCAGGCAGGCCTATCCCAATTCTTTAATTTACCGGTTGCAGCAGCACCTCTCTCTAATAAATGGTGCTGCAGTTCTGTACCAATCAGCATAATGAGAGCAAATCGCTCCTCCTTGCTTAAAGATGATTTCTCTTGATATTGTGCTTTAAGAGTTCTTAATCCTTCTAACTCATTAGGTTTCAAAGGAGATTTCAGTACATTGGTACCCAATAGTCGGGCAAACACTTCGGTTTTACCTGGCATGACACCAACATGAAGAATGCTTGCAAAGTCTTTCGCTTGTAGATCCCCTTCTTTAACTTCAAAGGTTCGCAGATGAGTATCTTCGGCATAAGCTTTCTGTAATGTTTTTTTGCTTTGCAGATAAGTCTCTTTAGCTTGTTCATAATGTATGGCCAGTTTCTCTCTGCCTTTGCCCCCATCCCTGAAATCAACATAAGCTTGTTGCATTTCTTTTCTTAATCTTAAATTTTCTTTCTCAAGTACTTGAATTTGTTCTGAATCAGGAGCAAAAATAAAATACTCTGGAGTAGTGATTTCTTTAATCCGAGACGCGCAATCGTGAATTTTTTTCTCCACTTTGCCTCGGGCTTGTTGACTCAATAAGTCCGATTTGGTAATAGTAGAAAGCTGTTTTTGCAAGTCTTTCATTTGCTCGTTCAATACGTTAACTTCTTCCCTTTCAAAATCTGTCAATTCTTTCCATGTGTAAGCACTGCCTTGTTTAGCAATTTGAAGATGCCTTCTTGATGTCTGATCGGTCAGATTATCCGTCATCAGATAGTCACCTGTTTTCTCATTATGAAGAATGTATTTGGCGATGGAAGGAACATACACTGTACTTTTATCCACTCGAATCATTTCATCGCTTGGAAAAACTTGAGACAAATCCTGAATCATGGATAAATCACCTGTGGCATCCAGTGAGATAGCGGTTTTATTACCAAGATGATCTAGTAGGAAACCTTTCCATTTGTCATGGTGATACGATAACGTTAAAACTGGTTTAAAGTCTGAAGTATAGGCATGGAAAGTACCTTTGGAATCTATGAAAAAATGTTCGGCATTCAATCTTCTTCTTAATGCCATGGGTACGGAATCCATCCTCTCTGGAGACAGGTATTGTAACATTTCGGTAGAACCGTCCAAAGTTCTTAATTCTCTTTGAACGATAAGCTCACCATTACTAAGTTGTGTCACTGAGGCCCTGACTTCCTTGTCTTCTACATAAACATATCCTCCACCTTGAGGTTTAAAAGGAAGGTTATTAATTCCCAATTCGTGCAATGCAATATGGGATTGCATGTAGGCAGGCATCACACCCAATTTATTATTGCCAACATAGATTACGCCGTGTAACACATCCAGGCTCTTATGACCACCCAACATAATGAAGCCAGGGATATCTGAGGAGGAGGGCGCGGTCACCGTTACTCTCGGTCCATCAAATTTTTGGTCACGTACATACTCACTAAAAACAGTATTGAACAATGAGGCTCGCTTGGCGTGTAAATGCCCTGAAAATTGGATAAGTGTATCTTGTAACTTATTTATATTCGATTGAACTAAAGACATCTCTCTGGTGTATTCAAAATTACCTTTAAGACTGGAAAGAAAATCTTCGGATGCCTGATCAACAATCAATTGATAAGCTAAATTGGAACAGATTAATTGCGCATACAGCCTATCCAATGCCCCCACATCCACAGGTTTTTGAAGAAGGGCTTGCTCAATTTTAAGCGAAAGCAAGTTAATTTCTTTAGCAAATCCCAATAACCGCTCTGCCCCATCTTCACTAGAACTATTAGTTAATGTCGATATAAAAGATTCCGTAGCTTTAGCGTCATAGGCTTTGGCTTTCGTATTGTCCTGGAATAACTGAGGATCAATGTTGGCGCATCTCATGAACACTTCATCAAGAAACACGGGATGAGGTACTTTTAGTTTGCAAGGCTCACCTCCATCACCCAAACTTAATCCCTTTAAAAAATTTAAGAGTTGATGTTTTTCACCGTTTGTCCCCTGTTGAAAAGCATCTAATATAGCCCTGGAAAACAATTCTCGACCTTGAGTACTATTAATCCCCTCGCTTGAAAGAAGCTTTGGATTGGAATAATAATTGATAAATTGATGGGCTAATAACGCATCACCATTACGCATAGCCAAGCGATCAGCCAATTTGCGTAGATTAGTATCGGCTCCTTCTGCTGTTTTTTCTTTACCATACGACGTTAAAGCAATTTGAAGCCCCTTTTGCCCCTCATATAATCCTTCCAAACCAACCGGCGATTCGTGAAGCGCCATATCGACTTCTTTCAGTAGGCTAATATCTTCCGGCTGAGTGCCTCCAGGCGATAACATCGCAATTTTTTTTGAGATCGCCTCATCTGGAGGCACAATCAATCTTTCCCATTGTTTTATAGTCGAATAGAACCTTGAGTTAACTTTCGTCTTTTGGGACTCTTCCACTGCAATTTGCGATAAACCTAATTTCATCAAAGACACAAGAAGTTGAGTGCGTTCATTATTCTCCAGCTTCAAGAAAGAATCTTTAATGGAATTCTCCTCATCTCTGTAGTGAGCGATGAGGGTATTGGCTATTTCCAGTGCCAAATCTTGGGATGGAGGATTGGGTAAATCGAAAATCTTGGCAACAGAGGAATAACAAAATTCAGTAATGCGCTGGGCTTTATTCTCCAAACCACTGTGAGATTTTAATTTATACAAATAACCTTTTACCTCATTATAATATTGCTCACATTGCTCTTGAGAGGTCCCTTTGAGAGCAGGCAATGGATTGTCTCGTAAAAATTTTAAGGTACTCCCATCCATTGCTTCTCTTTGCGATGGCAATAAAAATTCTACATCAGGGGGAACAAAACCTTCCTTCTCTACAGCAGCAACACTATGCTGAGCCCTTAAATCTTCGCTCTTTAGTTGAACTAGCTCAGAAGAGGACAGCTCTTTCTCTTTAGATTTGGACGCTATCCCACTCATCGCTTTCTTAAAGCGTTTTAAGAGAACAGTTGCCATTTCTTTACGCTGGTCATGGTATGCTTTTATTTCCTGATCGCTAATCGGTTTCCATCCCATTCCTTCAATCTGAGTCTGAGTAAGATCGATTGGATACCCAGCCTCTTTGAGGACAGCATATTCAATATTGGCTTTTTGCTCTATAAAATAATGGAAAGCTTGGTTAATACCCACACTGAGATCGGCTGCATGTTTCTTTTGAATCTGATATAAAAGATCTGGTTTTTCATGCTTTAACCAGATAGCAAACATCTCGCGAACCCACTCCTCTTTAATTGCTTTCGGTATAGGTTGTTTACTGATTTCTTGCGACCGAGTATCGATCTTTAGGTATTCCTCATTGCCACTTTCAAGGGAGGCTATATCACTGGCATCAGAAATATTGGTACTTAATATGACCTTGCGCTCAACTATCTCATGGACTTTTGTTTTAAGCTTTTGATTTAAACTTTGAATTTCTTGGAATACGGAGCCTGGCAAAAAAGTATTTTTTCCTTGTTTATAGAACTCAATCCGCTCTGCTGCGGTTTGATGATACATATTCCGATTGCGGACCTTCTCTGGGCCCATTCTACCGGCAGACAGCTCATCTAAGACCCTGTATTCCGCATTGGTTTGTAAGCGATTACTGATGACTTTTTGTCGATAGCGATTGTTTTGTTCAATCCTGTCATTGATTTCTCTTTCAACATCATCCACTTCAAAGGTTTTTATCTCTTCTTTTAAATATTCCCCGACACTTTCTAGTTCTCGCTGGGCGTTTATAAAAGCAAAATTAACCTCATTAATAGCTTGTAAAGCCTCATCTTTTGATTTTAATTTTTCCAGTATATTTTCAGCTCGGGCAATTTTATTTTTCGGCGAACCATTAACCCCTGCATCTCCTTGTAATATACTAATTCTATTAGAAACAGAAAGCTGTAATCGCTCGAGTTCCCCCAACTCTTCTTGTAATAGTTTTTTATGAAGTTCCAGATTTTTTAATTTTATTGAGATTTTTCCTTTACTTTTTTCCTCAGTCATTTCCTTGTCAATGACATCAAGATTCTTACTGCATTGCTGAATCATTAATTCCAGTTTATCCTTATGTTGGGAAAGTTGCTCAATCGCTAACTTTAAATTTCCCACTGTTCTAGTTATATCTTCTTCAAGTTTTTTCTCAAACGCTCTATATTGTGTCGGGTATACTTCTTTGGCATACCTTTTTTCGATTTCTGGTGAGGCATTCCGTAAATAATCTAAAAGCCCAATGACTTCTGGCTCTGTTAAAGATCCTTTATTCTTAACCACTAGTTTAAAAAAGGTAGCCTTATCGATCTCTTTTCGAGTACCATCAATATTAATTTCTATTTTAATATCATCCTTTCTTGTAAAGCCTGTAGTAAAGGTCACAATATTGGCAGCTTTCAAATCCTCCAAAGTCACCTTGCGCGCTTGTCGATAACTGGCATGGGATAAGCGTTCGCCTGCTGAATGGATATATCGTTCATTAACACTTAGTTTTTTTATCTGATGGTTGATTAACTGTATTGATGCTTGCCAAGCACGAGCTGCTGCGTATCCGCTTAGTTTTTCCAATGCCTGGGCATCAACTTTTCCATCAGCATCTGTTTTTAAAGGCACTCCTCCAGAACTCCAGTCGAAGGGAGGATCTTTTCTATAGACCTCAGGAGAAAAAATAGCCTTAATGTCGTCTTGTCGATTCCCTTTCTTTAAATAGTCATAATAAGCTTTTGCATGATTTGCAATTTTGGCATCGATACGTTCAATAACCAAATTATTCTTTTTATTTCCCTTTTCAATCAAATTTTCGCGTGCTTTAAGTAAATTTTTGAAGAAACTCTCGTAATACTCCTTGGAAGGTGCCCCGGAAATCTCGCTTAACAGCATGGAAGTTTCATGGAGCTCTTCTGGAGAAAGAATTTTTGGCTGAATATTTTTTAGCATAGGAATGTATTCGATTTCCAATAATGGTTCTTCCTCTTCTCCCTTGCTTCCACCTTTTTTCCCCAAGATATCCTCTAGTAAGCCGTTTTTTTGTTCAATTAATACAGCCATCCTAAGTTTTTTGTATGTCGGTTTACCTAATTCATATAATTGGCATGACTGTAATCTTTTCGCGAAACAGTTATCAGTGTTTTGAGAGTGCTGTAATAGAGGATCAAATTTAGGTGGGGATTTTGGATCTGCGATAGCTGTAAATTTATTGATATAAGCCAAATATACTCTTGATTGATTCCATAATGCCCTAATTCTGTTAATAAGCCACATTCTACTGAGTTCTTCCCTGGTCGTATGAGTTAACCCTTCCTTTATATTGGTTTCAGCCCACCCAGCATAGGAATGTTGACGAATTAAGTTGTTGAAATATTTTAATCCAGTTTCAGAAAGTAATTTTTCTGCCGGGATTGAAAAGCTTAAAGCATTGGAGCGCTTCGCTTCATATCCCATCATGCTTATCTTTAATAGACCTACCAAGCCCTGAGCCAGGCTGCTATTTTCTAATGCGCCAGAAGAATCATAGCAAGTTAACTTAAATTGCTTCCCTGTTCTTTGTATCGAGAGTTTCATGGCATGGCCTTCTAACCCTGTGTCTAAATACAAAGATTCGCCATCTTTAAGATCAGCACATGCGTTTAATACAGATTTGCTGAGAGCACGAAGATTATCTTCAAACTTTTCTTGCTCTTCATCATATTTTTCTTTTGGCTTTATTGGCTTAAACCCACCACGTTCCTTATCTGGCTCATATCCGCCCCATGAAAACGCAAAGCTGCCAATAGCATTGTTTAATGACCTTGATTGGTCAGAATGTTCTTTATACGCTTTAATCTGTGCTCTTTCCTCAGCTGAAAAGCTCAATCCATATTCGCTATAGCTACCCTTCTTTTCAAGAAGACTTTTAATGTCTTGTGACTCCATAGCAGTGACAAGAACATCGTCCCCTGGAGAAGCAAATATGTGTATATCTCTCAAAGGATTATACTCTTCTCCGCTTGGAACAGCTTTAGTAATAGTATTGTACAGAGTTTTAACTGTTGCATCGTTGTCATTTGTTTCAGCGAAGGATTCAGCAACACTACTTAATTGGCCATGTTTTTCGCCTCTTGTTCCAGCAACCACTTGCGAAGATAAAACAATACCATATCGTCCATTAATTGAAGCCTCTCTCATTTCTCTGGTACGCGCTTTTGAATCTCCAATGCCAGTCTTCCCTGTTAATGCACTGGCATATCTTAATCCCTCCCGGCGCATCTCATCAAAAGCTTTTTCTTCAGCCTCTTCTAATTTAACTTTGTATGAATCTTTTTGTACTTCTGGAATTTTATCCGAGCTACTAAAAATTCTAGAAAAGATCCCTTTTATTGCGGACAAAGCTCTGGATGGCCAAGATTTTATAGCTGACCAAGCTCGAGATAACCAGGATTTTTTAGGCTCTTGTGGTTCTACTTGAGTTTCAACCTGAATTTTGCTTCTAACTTCTAAATTGACTTGCTTGGCATCCTTTATTATCTTTTGCCAGAGATTAGATTCCCACTGAAGATCACCATGTTTTTTTCTCCACTCCTCTTTATAGGCCTCTTTCCATTTTTTGGATTGATCTTGGTTTTCTTCACCCTCTTGTTTTCGTCGTTTGATTTCGGTTTCTACAGCAAGATACAATGCTTTACCCTGCTCATTTTCTTGAGAGCTTAACTTGTGTTCCAGAATAAATAACTCATCTTCAGTCGCTCTTCCCAGGAAGAGTTTTGTCGCTTCCTCATTCACCAGCTCTGATAGAATTGCCGTTGTGAGATTATTGAATAATATTTTCAACTGACTACTAACACTTTGATTTTTTTGCAGTGCACTTGAAATCATTTGATTCTTTTCAGATTCGTCACCAAATTGTTTTTCACGGGCAGCCAAGACTTGTTTGAGATATCTCCTACGATCCAAGTCTTTTATTTTCGGCAGAACTTCTGAATGCAGTATCTTAATTTCATCAATATCCAGTTTTTCTATAAACAAACCAACTTGTTGTAACTCTAAACTGGAAAATATATCGGCGATTTCTTTAGAATATTTACTCATCACCAACAACTCCTCGCGCCTTTTACATCGCTTTGACCTTTGTAGGACATTTTTATAAATAACATGCTAAACATCATTCGAGATATGAGATGCTGAATTTTTTCAGTTATTAAAGAATCTATCATTGGACCAATACATACCTCATACTTCTAACAATAAAATATCAACCAAACGCTAAAATCTTGACTGACATCAACAATAGATCAAAAAATAACCACTAAAATCATAATAAAATCTTTTGCCTTAATTATAGATCATTATGATTAATAAGAAACACTCTAATAACTGCAGTATACGCCCATAAAATTAAAAAAATATTAACAATTAGATTTCTTTATAATTATTATGGTTATTGTTAAATGCTCTTTAATCTGAGATTCACTTCATCCCTATGGGCATCGATTCGAGAATAAGCTTAGGAATACATAACTAACCTATGATTTTGAAAAGAAACAGTGTGCTAGCACCCAAGTATTTACTTTATTTTTTTTGAATCTTATGCTCTTTATTTCCCTCTTTAATATCCTCTGGTTTTTTCTTATAGAAACCTAAGCTTGTATGGGTAATCTTCATTTGTGTTTCTGGTTTTTGTAGTCCATCAGTAACATCGGAAACAACTTCTTCCCCTCGAATTTGCTCTTCCTCAGCCAGAGTTACAGTATTTGGTATTGGTGATTCTGCTATTACTACTTCTTTAATGAGTTCATCAACTACTTTAGAAAGAACTTCTTTCTTTTGAATTTGTTCCTCGTCAACTGTATATACGGTTTGTTGAGCTGTCTTTTGGCCTAGCAGTTCGAGCGTTACGTGGCATCCCCTTTCTTGGATTACCACAGCGGAATCTCTAACTATTTGAGCTGCTTTTTCAAGAGAACTTTTAGCTTGGCTCTCTGCTTCATCAAGACCATGCAGGTGTACGAATTGTTCATGCATGTCTTCCTCTATACTGTAGAACTCAGGAGGAATGAACGTGAGTATGGCAGAAGCTGAAACATCATCACGAATTATTTTGCCAAGATCAAAATGAGTATCAAGAAAACTTACGGCATCATCTTGGTCTACAACAACCTGATGATCCTTAAAAACAGACAATAGTTTATTAATACCAGAAAGCAATTTATTAAGAGCTGATTTTTCTCCCTTAAGCTCAGCGAACCTATTAGTATTGTTCTGAATTTTCCCTGGTAGTTCGCGGTATTTGTTCTCTAACGCGGCAAGTTGTTCTGCTTTTTGAATCCTGGCTTCGTTAATTTCTTGCTGAATCACTAACACTTCTTCGTCGAGTCGCGCGAGTTCCTTTTGAGCATCTGGAAACAACTCTGCTTTGAAAGCATCTATCTTACCTAAATCAGGAGATCGATCTTTAACCGGGATAAAGTGATCCAAATTGTACTCAAGCCATTTATATCCGGCTACATAACGAGCACATCGTTGCGAAATAATACCAGCAAGCTTGCTAGTAACCCGTATATTTTGCACCCTTAACAACTCTTGAACCGCTGCAGATAATTCCTCCCTGGAAATAGCGCCTTGAGGAGGTGATTCTAGTGTTGCTGGAAGTTGAATATCAGGTTTTCTTTGGATTATGTTTTCATAGATACGTGCATACAAATCTCGTCGCTCTTCTGATGGCGTCTGAGCGACTTGAAGAAAACGATTGTAAATGATATTGACTATTGCATTTTTAGTGGCGTTTAGATTGGCCTCTTTATCAGGCCCAGGAGTAAAAGAGCAGCTCAATCTATTCATTATCTCCGTAGTACTTATATCAGGATTTTTAAATTTATTTTTATTATGAATCGCAAATTGTCTTATCTCCTCATATATTTTTTGATCAAAGTCCTCAAAAGACAGGTTTTTCCCTTTTGAACTAGTTATTACTTCCCCTATACAGGTCTCAAACTCTCTCCATACTTTATATTTTTCATCATCGCTCTTACCTTCTCTGTTTATAAGGTAAGAGTACAAATCATTAAACTGAGATTTTAAGACATCATTTAAATTCATTGACCATAATTTAATATCTTTTCCAGGAGAATGAGATGCTGCGTGCATTGCCTCCATTATGGTGGAATCTTGTCGGCTAGAATGACTCATCACTTCATATCTTCCTGACAAAGCATCGTAAATCATACCTGTATATTCGTTTATTTTTCTATTTAACTCCTCCGGGGTTAAAGTTTTAACTTGATCCGCTTTATGAATCTCATTGAGAAAATGATCTATCATTGGTGCTATACCGACAAAATATTTACCCCAACCAATTCGGGTCCCCCACTCTTTATTGTTTCCTAATCTCATACTACTTAGAGAGTTAATATTTTGATCGAGTTTTTTTTCGTGATAATCCCTAAGATTAACGACTCCTTTCATTCCTTCAACATAAAGACTTGCCATTTTGGTTTTTGTACAGCTAATAGCATCCAATTTTCTCTTTTCTAGACTAGCTATTCGTTGATCAAAATCGTCAATAATCATTTTCTTGGTCTTTTTATAATTCTTTAGTTGCTCTCTAAGGTTTGCTCGTTCCTCCGTTGCATTGTTATAATCTTCCTTAATTTGCTCCACAACTTTCTTAAGCTTAGATTGAGAATCAGCAAGATCTTTTTGGGCTGGTTTTTCCATTTCAGCCAAAATACGTTTATTGAGTTTTGATGAAATAAAGACTTTAGCTCGTCCTTCACCTTCACCCAATGATATAGTCACCCCCCTTTTTTCAAACCTCTCTTTGAATACTAAATTAGTTTGTTCAATTTGAAGTAGTATGTCTTGTTGCTTATCTCCATGGAAACCCCATTGGGGTAATATAAAAGGAGGTTTTTCCTGAGAGATATTTTGTCCTTTAAACTGCATGTCTAATGACGGTTGAAGTTGCTCACTTGTACAAATCCCATCCAGAGACTTGGCTAATGATGCAATATTATCACCAGTGATTTGATGTCTGTAAGATGAAAAATACAGTTTTTTCAACAAAGAATCTTTTAATGATTCAATTGCAGCTCCCGTAATTGGTGCAAGCCCATGTCCTTTTTTCATGCGGACATCATATAAGCTCCATGGCGGAGAAACAGGTGCGGCTTTAAATAAATTAGCTTCATCTTGGTTAATCAAAATAACCTTGGGATTGCCCTCTTCTCGCGCGAGAAAATAACGTACTGGCGGCAAAGGATTACCAAATTCTTTCGCTAGTCGCTCTTCCAATTGATAGGTAGGGCTGCAGCATATTGGATCGTCCTCATTAAATAAGTGTTGCATATGAACCACTTGGTTCGCTCTCGCTAATTGCTGTAATTCTTCGCTCTGAGATAAATAAGAGATAGAAATAGCTTCTAATGGCAGCCCGTACTTCCTTAATCGAGCCTCAATAACAACTTCCTCATTGGCTACCTCAGAGAATGAATGAGTTTGAGTTTGGCTTTGGCTTTGTGATTGACTCTCAGATTGACTTTCTGTTTCTGATTGCACCTCAGCCAATGCACTTGTTGCAGAAGGAATAATAAACTCATCACTCAATTGAGCCTTTCTTTTTTGGATAATTCTTTCTTCCATCTCACGGTAGGGTGTTTTGGCTTGCTCAGTAAGACGAGGAAAATTCATAGTATCTCTTGCTTGATCTACCATAGTAAAAACATCAGTCATTCGTCTTTCAAATGATTCCTTTAGATCCCTGACAAAATCTTCTTTCTGCACCTTACCATAGACCTTACCGTATTTCTCAGCTAAGTTCATGCTACTCCAGAGATCAAAGGAGAGATTTTATTCAGTTCGTCAATGCATTGACGAAAAGTAGTAACTTGCTCCTCTGTCATTGGTGGTTTGCTCTGTGACATTAACTTAGTCAATTCAGCCTGTTGTTGCAAAATGGCATTCTTAATAAT
>NZ_JNCF01000003.1 GCF_000770585.1 Legionella norrlandica
CCACGAATAGCACTGATTGGAAAAGGGGTTTGTTTTGATAGTGGTGGGCTTGATATCAAACCTTCATCCGGTATGCGCTGGATGAAAAAAGACATGGGAGGGGCTGCTCATGTGATAGGATTGGCTCAGTGGATAATGAATCAACGTTTGCCTGTGCGATTGCAGGTGCTAATTCCTGCTGTGGAAAATTCTATTGGACCTAATGCTTTCAGGCCAGGTGATGTTTTAACCATGCGTAATGGATTGACTGTAGAAATAGAAAATACCGATGCAGAA
Organism: Legionella norrlandica; assembly: GCF_000770585.1. Classification (GTDB taxonomy): domain Bacteria; phylum Pseudomonadota; class Gammaproteobacteria; order Legionellales; family Legionellaceae; genus Legionella; species Legionella norrlandica. Next base: position 277 of record NZ_JNCF01000003.1, read on the forward strand.
GGGCGTTTAATCTTGGCTGATGCCTTGGTTAAAGCCTGTGAGGATAGGCCTGATTTAATCGTTGATTTCGCTACGTTGACGGGTGCTGCTCGAGTAGCAGTGGGCACTGAAATAGCCGCTATGTTTTCTAATCATGAGCAATTGGCTGAGAAAATAATCGAGGCCTCAAATAAAGTATCGGACCCTGTCTGGCGTTTGCCTTTGTTTTCACCGTATGAGGAGTTACTCAATTCTAATATTGCAGATTTGACCAATTCCAGCTCTTCTTCTTATGCGGGTGCAATCACTGCTGGATTATTTTTGCAACGATTTGTGACAAAATCAGTACCTTGGGTTCATTTTGATATTATGGCTTGGAATAATATAAGCAAACCTGGGAAACCGGAGGGTGGTGAAGCAATGGGGCTTCGAGCCGTTGCTGAGTATTTGGCACAGGTTTATGGATAAGATTTTAAGAAGGAGTTGGTTATGTTTATCACTTTTAGTTGTGATGCGTATGAGAACATTACTTATTTTAATGATGTAGCAAAACAGTTACTGTTATTGATGGGGCACAGCGGTACAGTTCCTGGTGCTATTAAGTCAGGTAATGTCGCAGAGGCATTAAGTAATCTACAGAAAGGGCTAGAGAAAATAAAAATTAAAGAGCAGTCATTTGAGAATAATGATAATGAAGAAGAACTGGAGCCTCAAATCAGTTTAGCTAAAAGAGCTATCCCTTTAATTTATATGCTGCAGGCGGCTATCAAAAAGGATTGCGATGTGTTGTGGTCTTATTCAAAATCACCCGGATAAATTCGATAGCCTGTTACTGTTGTCAGGAACTCCCAGGACCTCTTAAAGTTGCCTCTGAATCATCTGATTCAGCTTGAACTTTCATTGATGATATTTGACTTTTGAAACTTTTTGTAACTTCATGAGTATGTTCATTCTCAGGCTGATATTGTTTCATGTGCTCTTGACCTTCTTTTACTAAATCAATTAATTCACTTTTGCTTTGCATATCAAAGTTATTCGGATCCTTCACCATCGCTGGATCCATCTGGTTATTTAATAACTCTCTGTTTAATAACAACATACAGAAGGTGCGGCAATTTGCATCGCCAAAGGGGTGCAACTGCTCTAGTCTCTGTACTAAATTAACAATTGCGGTTAGTTTTTTATCAGGATCGTTTGCAGCTTCTTTTTCTTTGTAATAATCTTCAATAATTTCTCCAGCACGTGCTTCAATATTGTCGGAGATGTCCGCAATTAAGGTGGGTCTTTCATCATAAATATCGTTACATAAATCATCTAATAAATTATCTTTAATAATTTTCCCAAGAAAAATTCTGGCTTCTATGTAATCAACAATTGTTTGTGCGGAAGCGCGTTGAAGAGCTGTTTTTTCATTGTCTCTTCGTCCTTCCATAGCTTTCTTATATATTTGTTGTTCCTCTGTGGTAAGTCCATTAATATCTTCAGGAGTAATTTTATATTGTTCATATTTAGTATCCTTTGACATCTGTTTAAAAATATCTCCCTTAGATGATGGTTTAGGCAGGGGATATAATCCCCTTATTAGGTAACTTTTTTCCAGGCATTCTTTGAGATTATATGGGTATTTAGGATCGGTATATTGGTTTTTAATAAATTCCTTGATTCCCTCGGAAGAAGAGGCCGAGTTAGTTAATCCATAAACAGCCCCTGTCTCTTTATCTCTAAATGCCGTATTATTAGAGACTAGAGATTCCACTTGATTTATTGCTATGGCTCTTAGCGTTTGGATATATTCCGGAGTTAATTTCTTTTCTAATGTAGACAGCATGTGCTTATGAGCTTCTAACATGCCTTTCATGTATCCTTTTTCATCTTCAAAGGCATCCTTTCCCAGATATTGGCGTTCCCTATCAATATACAAACGCCATATTTCATCGTCTTTAATATACTTTTTCATACCTGCAATCTCTTAATTGTGTTTTAATGGTATATCAAGTATAGCAGTTGTGTATTTATTTTACAGAAAACTCTCCTACTGCAATCCATGTATGGATTCATTGATGGTGTTGTAATTAAATTCGAAACCGTTCTCCAGCAGCCTTTTCGGCTGTACTCTTTCAGAATCTGTTAATATAACAGACGACTGACCGATTAGTAATTTTAAAGCAGATTCTGGCAGTGGTACCTCAGGCCCCCATTTAATTAATCGCAAATCTTTCAGCATTTCAGAGTTTTTACATGGCTGTGGGGCAACTATATTTATTGCTCCGTCAATAATATTGTTGTTGCTAGCAATGAATTCAATAGCTTTCGCAACATCCCTGATATGCACAAAAGGAACATATTGATTGCCAGAACCAAACCTACCGGCACAGAAAAAACCCGCGAACCTATAATAGGCAGAAGGCCACCTGTATTAGAGAGAACATGTCCTATTCTTAAATTAACCACGTTGCAATTCGCTCTATTGGCTCTTTTTTCAATTTCCTTGCAGACGTCAATTCTAAATTGTGTTCCTGGTTCACTGCTGTTGGCTGATTCGCTTTCTTCACTCAAAACGGTATTGCCAGCATGGCCATAAATTCCTACTGCCGAAGCTTGCAGATACTTCAATGGCTTTTCGCTCGCTCTATCTATGTTGCGGATTATTGTGTCAATTACTCGAAAGCGTGATTCTGCTATATCTGATTTCACAGACGAGGTCCATCTTTTAGCACCGGGATTTGCTCCACTTAAGTTTAATATGGTTGTGTTTTTATCAATTAAGTCCGACCAATCGTCATCAATAAGTCTGACTTTGACTCCTTCAATATTTATTTGTGTATCTGAAGAACGACTTAAACAATAGACATCATAGCCTTTTTTAATAAATTCCCAACTAACTTCTTTTCCAATCATCCCGGAACCGCCTGCTATAATAATTTTTTTATTCTTAACGTCATTCTTTTTATTCACTTGAAAATGACCGTAATAATGCAATAAAGTACCAATCATAGGGAAAGAGACTTTGCCATCAAATTTCCAGCCTTCTTCTGTTGGTTTTTCAATCCACTCTGATTTTGGTAGTAAAAACATGGGCAATGGTATTCTGAATGAATCAAAAAAAGTTATGCCTTGGGATTCATATCTTAACGACTGATCTGGCTGACGCTTTATCGTGTATATAAATCGAAAGACTTTGTCTAGAAAGCCACCAATACCTTCACTTAAATACTTTTGTCGGTCAAATCCGCAGTACACGGAATGTGTTGTTGAATATGTTTTCTGTTGTGGCGTATTATAGCCAAATACCCTGTTCCAGCGCTGTACATCTTTAGACAAGTTGATTACTTCAGCGTAAAACGGTTGCTGGTACATATTACTGGGAAAACCTGCAAAAGCCCCAAGTATCCTTGCAAAAGAGGTAGGTTTTTCTACGGTAACAACACCCAGACCACTTCCTCCAATGTTAGATGTTTTAAAGTCTTTTACATGGTTATCAAGTAAATGAGAATCAGGAAAAACTCTACCAAATAAAGAGGAGGAAGAATCATCAGTTATCGATAATCGGGGTACCGGCCAATAGTTTGATTTCGTTGAGCCGCCTAAGCTGAAAGATACTAAATATTCAAACATACCTCGTTGTAATGAAGGAAGATAGGTAGTAGCAGCACCCATTACGCCATTCCTTAACTTTCTAAGTAATGGATTATTAACTTGCCCTATTAATGCGATAAAATCAGCGATATTTTGAACTGTTTTAGCACGTGGTTTTCGCTCTCGTTCGTATTCAGAGATACCTTGTAGATAGTCAATTCGGTTCAACTTAGATGCCAGGCAAGCGGCATCTTCGATACATAAGCCTGCTCCCTGAGCAATATTCGGTGCAGTAGCATGGGCTGAATCCCCCATTAACACAACTCGATTATCTTTTGATGTCCAGGGAAATTGTTCAACCCCTTTAATTTTAGCAATATCAGTTCTTAGTATTTTATGGGTCAAATTAATTAATTCTTCATAATCAACAGCGATATCTCCTGATTCTGTACGAATTGGTTTCCATCCCTTAACCAAATCTTTCAGAAACTCCTTAGTGTCCTCGTTAATTAATTGAACACCATTTATTGGCGATAGATATTTGTGATTTTTTTGAGTTTTAATGGCGATAAACCAAAAAACATTAGGGGGGGTTAGCGGAACATAACCAAACCGAACCTCATGATTGCCATATTGTTCAGATTTGTAAGTTCCCCAGGTTTCGAATGATGCTGCCCACCATTTGTGTTTGGTATCTGCAGGGATCTGAGTATTGGCACGAAAATAAGTATAACCGAGATCGGTTTCAAGAACTGGGGGTCGTTTTAATTCAGACATCAGGCAATTTCTGATTTTCGAATGGATACCATCACAAGCGATTAGTAAATCCCCTTTATATAATTTATCATCAGTTCTGACAATGATTTGATTATGGTGTCTTTCATATTCGCAGATTTTTTTTGATGTAATAATTTCAACATCATCCCTATTTTTTAAACCGTCTAACAGCATATTGATTAAATCATTTCGGCTTAAACATTGAACAGGAAATCGATCACTAAAGTCTTCATTAGCTCTCGCCAATATCTTCCCATTAGAATCGCGGTAACTAGGAAATGGCATGCAATAACCGAATTGTTCAATAAAATTTTGGTAGTTTGGTAAATTCTTCAATACTGACTGACTTGGCGGCCAAAGACCTATCCCTCCACCGACACTTTCTTGATTACTATCGACAGATGGTCGAGATTCGAATATGGTTACGTGAAATTTAACTTGTTGATTGCTATGAATTAATAAATTAGCCAGAGTTAATCCCGAGATGCCACCACCTACTATTAGAACATGTACTGATTTAACCATGATCTGTGCTCTTTGAATAACAATCCAGTTGTTGACTATAAAAAATACAATTTTATCATGATTTATATCTTTCATGAAGAAAATGAAAATGTATATTTCAATTTATTCAATAGAATGGGTGTGTAGTTCACACCCTTTGCTTCTATATTCTTTATAGTGCAAGCGACTTAACTCTTTCTCTGTTTCTATACTACTAACCAATTCAATGATTCTTTTGAATCGGGTATAGAAAAGCGGAATATTGCTTGATAAATTTAGTAAAATATCATTAAAGCCTCTGGGCTCTTTATCGTAGCCAATTTGTACTGGTGGAGGAGGCTCTGGTCCTTCTCCTTGAATGTTATGGGGAATGAAGCTGTCGTCTTTGAAGGTCCATAACAATTCATCCAGGTATTCCGTTTGTTGTTTATTATCACAAAGAACAAAAACCTTATGGCCTCTTATATAGGCTTTTTCAATTAAACGACATGCCACCAGCCAGCGAGATTCTGGTTGGTGACTAGCTAACAAATAAAAATCAACGCGAATTGGCAACATGACGTAGCAATTGTGTTAATAAAGGAACAGGTCTCCCGGTTGCATTACGTTTTTTCCCGGAAACCCAAGCAGTTCCTGCAATATCCAAATGAGCCCAACGGTATTTTTCAGTAAAACGTGATAAAAAGCATGCAGCAGTAATGCTTCCTGCAGTGCGATCAAAATTACTATTGATCATATCGGCTAGAGGGCTATCCAAAGCCTCTTGATAAGCATCGTCTAGTGGCATGCGCCAAACTTTATCCTGGCTTTCATTCGCAGCCAGTTCAATGGCTTCTGCTAATTTTTCGTCTTTCGTCATATAACCAGTAGCTACAGTACCCAGGGCAACTATGATTGCCCCGGTTAAAGTGGCAATATCAATTACAAAATCAGGATTATACCGTTCTGCGTAGGTTAAAGCATCCGCTAATACCAATCGACCTTCGGCATCGGTATTAAGAATCTCAACCGTTTGTCCTGACATGGTGCTTACGATATCACCAGATTTTACAGCCGAACCGCTTATCAAATTTTCTGTGCTCGCAATAATTCCAATAAGATTAATGGGTAGTTTCAGCAAAGCACAAGCTTTTATGGTTCCCAGTACACTTGCCGCGCCAGACATGTCATATTTCATTTCGTCCATAGCATTAGCGGGTTTTATCGACAAACCTCCTGAGTCAAAGGTGATGCCTTTACCAACAAGAATTACTGGCGCTGAGTTTTTGTTACCTTGGTAATGAATGTCTATTAATCTTGGTGGTTGGTCACTTCCCTGAGCAACTGCTAATAATGCCCCCATACCCATTTGCTGCATTTCATCTGGCCCCATAACCTTGCAGCTAATTTGATCAAATTGTTCTGATAATAAAATGGCTTGCTCACCTAAATAAGTAGGAGTACAAATATTGGCAGGCATATTCGCTAAATTACGGCAAAATTCAACCCCTGAGACAAGCGCTTTGGCTGTCTCCAGATTTTTTTCAGTTGCTCCAGGTAAATAGAATACAACCGATTCCAATCGGTGAGCTTTTGAATTTTTAGTTTTAAAATCAAGGAGTTGATATCTCAAATTATCAATTTGAACAATCATTTGTTCTATCTGCCATTCGGCCGATTCTTGATTTAAGCGAGGCATGCAGAGCGTTGCCGAAGAGAAGCGTTGTTTAATTAATGCTTCCGTAATTTCACCCACACGTTTTTGGAGTGCACTGGTGTTAAATTCTTCTTTTTTGCCGCACTGAATAATTAATAAGCTATGCCCTTCCACATCAGCTTGCCATACAGTATTACCTGGTTCAGGGGCTCTTTGGCAAAGTTTTTTGATAAGTCCTTGATGTTCTTTATCCAGAGTTACCGCAAAATCTGGTAATTCTAAATCAGAAAAAATACCAAGCACCAGGCATTCGCTGGTAGTTAGTGAAGGTTTGTATGTTAATCCATAGTTCATGATCTCTTCCATTGCCTCTTAAAAATAGACAATTAGTTTACCTAAATTACAAAAGCATTTGAAATGAAAAATTCACTTTTAAATGAATTCTATTTTTAAATAAGAGTGTTATGAATTATTATCCTCGGCTCTTTTTTATGTTACAGGATACACTAAAAACCTCAAACTCTTGGTGTGAAAAAGGTTTTAATTTAATCATTTGCATTGAAGTGGGTATAAACTCTCTCATTAAAAACCTTGTTGTCTGTCTTGGGGGTTGGTTGTAAGTCCTGTATTATTCTGAAAGAATCGAATTATTTATACATCCTCTAATTAAGGGTATTGGGTAGTGATTATTTTTCGTTACTTGGCTAAGGAAGTGTTTCTCACTTTGATCGCATTAACAGCGATATTAGTTCTTATTTTCATGAGTAATCAATTTATTCAATACTTGAATCGCGCCGCTTCTGGTTCAATTCCCGGTTTTATTATCATGAAATTGATGATGCTGGAATTGCCAAATTTAATGGGTTTACTGCTTCCTTTGGGCTTTTATGTTGCTTTGCTATTAGCTTATGGTCGCTTGTATGCTGAAAGTGAAATGACAATACTTCGAGCTTGTGGTTATGGTCCTAAGCAATTATTAATGCATAGTTTTATTATGGCAAGTATTGTGTTAGTAATTGTCGGAGCTGTAATGATTTGGGCTAGTCCAGTGATCGCTGTTGAGCGAACTAAACTGATTCGTTCTACTGGAATTAAAACGTTGATCCAAACCATTATGCCGGGGCGCTTTCACGCTATTAACAGTGGCCAACAAATCTTCTATGTTCAAGCCATGAATCGTGATCATTCACAGGCCGAACAAATATTTATGGCAAAGCACACAGTGCAAGGCAATCAGTTGTTGTGGGATATACTGTGGGCAGATAAGGCATTCGCAAAGGCTAATCCTAAAACAGGTGAAGAATATATCGTATTGGAAAATGGCAAAGAATACCAAGGAATTCCTGGACATGCTGATTACCAGATCGCCGAATTTGCTAGCTATCAATCGAAGTTACCGCATCCAACCGTGGTTATGAATGATGATGCTCGAACTGCGAAAACCAGTACGTTGTGGCCTTTTAACAATCCTGATTTGAAAAAAGCGGCTGAACTGCAATGGCGAGTTTCTATACCTTTGATGGTATTAACTCTGACTTTGGTTGCTGTTCCTCTGAGCCGGGTCAATCCGCGTTCGGGAAAATATTCAAAACTATTACCAGCCATTATTATTTATATTTTTTATGCCAACTTTATCTTTGTTTCTCGCGATGCGATCGCAACCGGCAAGATCCCTTGGTGGATAGGTATGTGGTGGGTGCATCTTGTTATCGCGATCTTGGGTATTGTATTCATTTGGCGAAATCAGGTGAAGCTTGCATGAGTAGAAAAATACTCGATCGTTATGTTGCCAAAACAGTTTTATCTGCTATCGGGTTAGTGACCTTGATGCTGATAGGACTGCAAATTTTTATTTTGTTTGTGAATCAAATCGATGATTTAGGTCGGGTTGATTATGGGATCTTGCAAGCGAGCGTTTTTGTTCTCTTGCAAATGCCATATCAAGTGTATTTATTTTTTCCTATAGCCAGTCTATTGGGGTGTTTAATTGGTTTGGGAATATTGGCTAATCATAGTGAGCTGGTTGTAATGAGATCAGCTGGGATGTCTATTGCTCAAATCACAGGAGCAGTATTGAAAGCGTCTCTGGTGGTTATCGTCTTGATTACTTCTTTAGGTGAAACCATTGTGCCAGTTATGGCGCGTTATGCCAATGAATATAAGGTCTCAGCATTAACCGGTGGCCAGGCTTTACTGACTCCAAGAGGAGTTTGGCTCCGTTACGGTAATGATTTTGTATCCATAGCCTCTGTGACACCCGAAAATACTTTACGATATGTCAATCAATTCCGCTTCGATAATCAACATAATTTACAACTAGCTCGTCTCATTAGTGAAGTAAAGTATGTTAATAATTCGTGGGAAGCTTATGATGTGAAACAGACAGTATTTGCTAAGGATCATACCAAAGCATCTCATTTTGATACTCTTCCTTGGGATGTGGCCGTGAAACCAGAAATCCTTAAAATAAGCGGTACCAATCCAGATGAAATGACTTTGCACGAGTTAAACCGCTACCTCCGCGAACAACAACGTAACCATCAAAATGTGTCGAATTATAAATTTGCTTTCCTTCAAAGAATTACCCAACCCCTGAATACTATGGTGATGATGATATTGGCAATCCCTTTTATTTTTGGCCCATTACGTTCTTCAACTATGGGTTCAAAATTATTAGTAGGTGCTATAGTCGGATTTGGATTCCATATCCTCAATCGATTTTTTGGGCCTGTAAGTACTGTGTTTCAGTGGCCACCCGAAATAGCTGCTTTTAGCCCAACTATCATATTTTCTTTAATTGGGTTTTACTTAATGCGAAGAGTAAGATAATGGCATTAATGAGGCATGTGTTTGAATATTTAGCTAATCCCTTTTTCTTATGTTTATTGTTATTAGGCGTTTCAATTTTTCTATTGTGGCGTCGATTTTTTCTGATGACCAAGGCAGTTCTCACTAGCGCCTTTATCGTTTTGTTGATAATTAGTACTGGGTGGTTGCCCAGATACTTGACTAATAAAATGGAGTCGCAATACACTGTAGTGAGTCAAATTGATCCCAGTATAAAGTGGTGGTAGTTTTAAGCGGAGGCCAAAATCAGGCAGAAGGAATGCCCGCCAATGATTTGTTAACCTCAGCAAGTATTAAGAGGTTGACAGAAGGCATTCGATTGTTGAGAGCTTTGCCAGATGCAAAATTGCTTTTATCTGGTGGTGGCTCTGCAGGTGAACAACCAGAGGCTCTATTATTGGCGCAATTAGCTAAGTGGTTTTCTATACCAGAAGAAAAAATTGTGCTTGAAATAAATTCTGTTAATACAGCAGATCAGGCTCGTGAATTGGTCGCAATAGTGAATAAACAACCTTTTTATCTCGTAACGTCTGCTATTCACATGCCACGCTCTATGGCTTTATGCCAACAGCAAGGCTTGCACCCGATAGCTGCTCCTACTGATTTTACCTTTTTTTGGTCTACAGATACTTGGGTAAAAATGATTATACCTAATCCCTATAATCTTGCTTACAATTCCATTGCGTTTCATGAAATATTAGGAAAAATTTGGGCTTTTGGGATCAAAAGAAACTAATTTCTAATCTCGCTTCGAAGTTACAGTAAATTTATGCTATAGATCTTCATAACATCAAAGATAAATAAGAAGGCTTTTTATGACTGAAATGGATATTTTAACTTTGTTCTATGATGCAATGATAGCAAAAGGAATCACAAGAGAGCAGGTTTCTTTAAGCATTGAGGAGGATGCCGCAGCAATACTTACTCAAAGAATGGGTAGGCAGGTCTCAGTAGAAGAAGCACAAAAACTAACTGATATATGCATTGCCAATGAATGGCTTGAAAGGACAACCGCTGATCCTAATTATAAATATTTATCATTGACAGAAGCGGGGTTACAAATGCTTCTCTCAGCTTTATATAGGTAGTTTGGGTCATTCCGAACGGTTGAATACCGAATGTACGATTAAATGAACTAAAACATGCCATTTTAGGGTATAATCTTTGGGCAAAACTCGGTAAAATATATCACTTTATTCTTTTTTTATAGTCATTATGCCAAAACGAACCGATATAAAATCTATTCTGATCCTTGGAGCAGGCCCTATAGTTATTGGGCAGGCTTGTGAGTTTGATTATTCAGGTACACAAGCGCTACGCGCTTTGAAAGAAGAAGGATACCGAGTGATATTAGTGAACTCCAATCCAGCAACCATAATGACTGATCCGGAACTTGCGGATGCCACCTATATTGAACCTATTCAATGGAAAGAAGTAGCGCGCATTATTGAGATTGAGCGGCCGGATGCTCTTTTGCCTACCATGGGTGGGCAAACAGCTTTAAATTGCGCTTTGGATTTAGTACGGGAAGGTGTGTTAGCCAAGTATTCTGTAGAAATGATAGGGGCTACACGTGAAGCGATTGACAGGGCAGAAGACAGGGAAAAATTTCGCCAACTCATGATTAAAATCGGATTGGATATGCCAAGATCGGCTATTGCACATAGTTTGGAGGAGGCAATTCAAGTTCAAGCCCAATTGGGATTTCCCACGATTATCCGACCGTCCTTTACTATGGGGGGTAGTGGGGGTGGTATCGCTTACAACCGCGAAGAATTTGAAGAAATTTGTATTAGAGGATTGGAATTATCGCCAACGCATGAGCTTTTAATTGATGAATCAGTATTAGGCTGGAAAGAATATGAAATGGAGGTAGTCCGGGATAAAAATGATAATTGTATTATTGTTTGTACTATAGAAAATTTTGATCCCATGGGGGTACATACTGGAGACTCCATTACAGTTGCCCCGGCGCAAACATTGACTGATAAAGAATATCAGCGCATGCGAGATGCAGCAATTAAAGTATTAAGAGCGGTTGGTGTAGATACAGGAGGATCAAACGTTCAGTTTGCGATTAACCCTGAAGATGGTCGTATGCTGGTGGTAGAAATGAACCACGTGTCTCTAGGAGTTCCGCTTTAGCATCAAAAGCTACTGGTTTTCCAATAGCAAAAGTTGCAGCCAAATTGGCTGTAGGATATACCTTAGATGAATTAAAAAATGAAATTACTGGCGGCATAACTCCGGCTTCTTTTGAGCCTAGTATCGACTATGTGGTGACAAAAGTACCGAGATTTAATTTTGATAAATTCCCTCAGACCTCAAATACTCTTACTACTCAGATGAAATCAGTGGGCGAGGTCATGGCGATTGGTTCCAATTTCCAGGAATCATTACAGAAAGCCATAAGAGGTTTAGAAATTGGAAGATGTGGCTTGCATTCGCTATTTCAGAAGGAAGATATGGCCCGTTTGCGCGGGCATTTACGAGAACCGACTCCTGATAGACTTTGGTTTATTGCAGACGCCTTTAGGCAAAACTTGTCAGTTGAGGAAGTTTATCTGGAAAGTCGAGTAGATCGATGGTTTTTAGGTCAAATTCAGGAGTTGGTTTTTTTAGAGAATTCCATTATAGGAAAAGCCATTCAAGACCTGGATGAAGCGACCTTACATTGGTTGAAGCACAGAGGTTTTGCCGATGCCTATTTAGCGAAATTGCTAGGGTGTACTGAAGCTCAAGTTCGTACTCGACGGATTGAGCTAGGAATCTTACCTGTTTATAAACGAATTGACTCCTGTGCCGGAGAGTTTCCTAGCGATACGGCTTATCTTTATTCTTGCTATGAACGTGGCAGTTGTGAAGCGCGACCGGAAAAAAATAAGAAAAAGATTATGATTCTTGGTGGTGGGCCTAATAGAATCGGACAAGGCATTGAATTTGATTATTGTTGTGTTCATGCTGCTTTGTCATTAAGAAGTGCAGGTTATCAAACCATCATGGTAAACTGTAACCCAGAAACCGTTTCAACCGACTTTGATACTTCAGATCGACTCTACTTTGAACCAGTTACTTTAGAAGATGTGCTATCTATAGCCGAAGTCGAAAAACCTGAAGGCGTTATTGTCCATTATGGTGGACAAACCCCATTAAAGTTAGCTCGTAGCCTAGAAGCAAATGGTGTAAAAATAATAGGGACCTCATCTGATGCTATTGATATGGCTGAAGACAGGGAGCGATTTCAGCAAATGGTGAAGGAGTTAAATCTGCACCAGCCTGATAATGGAACTGTCCGCAGTGAAGCGGAAGCAATCGCGTTGGCGAATAAAATCGGTTATCCATTAGTAGTGCGCCCTTCTTATGTGCTTGGTGGTCGTGCCATGGAAATTGTTTATAATGAAGATGATTTACGTTATTACTTATCTCATGCTGTTGAAGTCTCTAATGATTCACCAGTGTTACTTGATAAATTCTTAAATGATGCCATTGAAGTGGATATTGATGCCGTTTGTGATGGGAAAGAGGTATTAATTGGCGCCATTATGGAACATATTGAGCAGGCAGGTATCCATTCAGGCGATTCGGCATGTACTCTACCTCCTTTTAGCTTAGGTGTCGTAGTTCAACAGGATTTGATAGAACAAATACGGAAGATGGCGTTAAAATTAGGTGTGGTTGGTTTAATTAACGCACAGTTTGCTATTCAAGCGGATGATATTTATGTGCTCGAAGTCAATCCCCGTGCCTCAAGAACGGTGCCTTTTGTTTCAAAAGCTACTGGACTATCTTTAGCTAAGATAGCTGCTCTTTGTAAAGTGGGTGTGGGGTTGGAAGAACAGGGGTTGAGCCAAAATCATCACGTACCTTCTTTTTATTCTATTAAATTACCGGTTTTCCCATTCATTAAATTTTCTGGTGTGGATTCTATTCTTGGGCCTGAAATGAAGTCTACTGGTGAAGTAATGGGTATTGCCAAGCGATTTGGACAAGCATATGCTAAAGCCCAATTAGGTGCCGGGGTTAATATTGTGAAACGACGTCGTGCGTTTGTATCGGTGCGTGATGCAGATAAGACCCGAGTAGGAGAGATAGCCAAGAGGTTGATTGAATTAGGTTTTGAAATTATCGCTACGCGAGGTACTGCTTTAGCATTACAGGCTGCTGGTGTCGATTGCAGAAGAGTCTTTAAGGTCGCAGAAGGTAGGCCTCATGTACTGGATTTTATCAAAAATAATGAAATTGACTTTATAGTGAATACTACTGAAGGCAAACAAGCAATTGCAGATTCTTTTGCAATTAGACGCAATGCCTTACAACACAAGGTTAGCTACACTACGACCTTATCAGGGGCTGAGGCAGCTTGCCTTGCTATGAAGTATGAAGACAGGGAAACCGTAACTCGATTACAAGATTTACATTAGAGGTAGATATGAGTAAACATCCTATGACAGTTGAAGGTGCGGAAGCACTGAAGTTAGAGTTGCATCGTTTAAAGTTTGTGGATCGCCCTCGCATTGTAGAAGCAATTGCGACTGCAAGAGCTCATGGTGATTTGAAAGAAAATGCAGAGTATCATGCTGCTCGCGAGCAGCAAAGTTTTAATGAAGGGCGCATTCAAGAGCTCGAGGCGAAATTGTCTCATGCTCAAATCATTGATATCAGTAAACTTCCTAATAATGGTAAAGTAATATTTGGTTCAACAGTGACAATTTGCCACGTGTCAACTGGTTCTGAATTGACTTATCGAATAGTAGGAGAGGATGAAGCGGATATCAAATTAAATAAAATTTCATACAGCTCTCCTATAGCACGTGCCTTAATTGGTAAAGAACTTGACGACACCGTTACAGTCGAAACGCCTGGCGGCATGGTGGAATATGAAATTATTGATGTGCAATATGTAGTTGAGTAATAAAAATATTTTTATATCTTGCGTAAGTTGTGGGTCAAAACGACCCAAACTTACCTAGGGTTGAAATACTTCTTGCTGGATGCCTCCTACCAGCCATTCTCTGTTATCATCAAATTGGCGGAAGTGCCAAATCTCATCAAGAGTAGAGATTTCGCCATTTTCTTTTATTGTGCCGGTAAAATGTACACTTGCTATGGTTGAACGGGATTGCTTTGATACATCAAGTAATTTAGCATCAAGTGAGATAACTTCGGTTTGGTTGGGAGCATCACCGCGTTCATCCAGCTGCATTTTGATTTCTGCAAATACTTCAGGTACGGTAAAGGTTTGTAAATCATGCAGATTTTTTTGATCATAAGCAGCTTGCAAACGTATAAAAGTAATCTTTGCATTACGAATAAAATTGTCTGTATCAAAATTTGTCTCTTGTTGAGAAAAAGGAAAACTGTTGCTGTTTCCATTATTGGTGAAAGGTTGAGTAAATTGTTGAAATGGATTTTGGCGAAATGCACCTGATTGGGCTGATTGCATACCTGGTTGCATTCTTCGGCGTAAAAAACTCACTATAAAGAAGATAATTGAACCAAGAATTAACCAGCTAATAAGCCCATTAGCCAAGCCATGCCCCATAAAGAGACTAGCTAATAATCCACCCACTAAAAGACCACCTAGCATTCCTCCCCATCTGCTTTTATTGACTTTTTGCCCGATTGAAGAGGTGTTGTATGTTTTATTAGATGAGAAAAGGCTGCTTTGGGAGCGCTGCACCCCAAAACTTCGTCCACCACCAAAACGCTTAGCGGCAGCTTCATTGATAATTAATCCAAATGACAGCAAAGCAATCAGGAAATACGATAATAGAGTACGCATATTTATATCCTCTTTTTTAAAATCAGAGCTATTATATCTGAACTCAAGTCAAGTTGCTTGTTTTCTTAATTTAGATTTACTTGCTTTGAATAATTTACGGGCTTGTCGCTATAAGCTCATCTAGAATTTCTTCGTGTCACAATTGTAACTTATTGTTGCGACAGAACTCCTTCTTTCAATTCCTAACTCAGCAAGGTGAGGCTTGAGCAAAAATATTTCAGATTGAAGCTATACTTATATTGAGTTATGTCACGAGCCACTATCATGCCTAGTTCCAAAGATAAAATTCGTGAAGATTTAGAAACATTAATTCTGTCCAAATACACGTTACCGCCTAAGCAATTTGCGGAAGAAGAAATAGCAGTTAAGCAAACTATACAAAAATTACTTCTTGTGTTAGGGCAACCTGAGAATCAGATTAGTATGTTGCCTTCAATCTCGGTTGAATCAATTGAAAATATGACACGACGTGGTCAACTAACCTTAGTAGCAAACAATTTAGATGATAATTTTTTGCGGTCTATTGAAGGGGTTTTAAAAAAAACAAACATTGAATTTCAAAAAGATGGTGAAAAAATTGTTTTATCCAATTTGTATAACCGATGTAAAAAGGATCTAATAGCAGAAAAAGGAAAAGAGCCTAATTTTGGAGATGTACTACTAAGAATGTACACAGAAGACAGCCCATTTTATAAAAAATTAAATGCTATTGTTGGTGGGTATAATGATCCTACAACTACTACCGATAGCGAAAAAAAATTAGCTCTTTTATTAAATGTAGCAATACACAAAGCTGGTTTAAATAAACGGAAATTTGAAGTACAGCAAACGCCAGATGAGCTGTATCGTGGACAAAGTTTTGGATTGGATAATTTTGTCAAAAAATTCGAGCGAACAAAAGAGCTGCAAACTCAAGGCAAGCTAACTACTCTTTCACCAGAGGAGCTGGCCGAAATTAATGTTGTGGATATTGTGGGAAAAAAAATTGCTAGCACCTCTACCGATTTACAAGTCACGTCTGATTTTGCAACGAAATCGGGGGTAGTCATCCACATTAAAAACCCAGAGCAGTTAGCAGATTTTTATAACGTAGCTAACATATCAAAATTTGCCAATGAAGAAGAATTTATATCAAGGATACCTGATGATATTGCTATAATTCCAATTGATATCACCAAAGACGTTTCGGGGGTGAGTCATATTGAAGTAGTCTGTATTCACTCTGAAAATGTATTGCTCCATAATTCAACTCGTATGAATGATATACGTGATTCCTTAAGAAATTATATTAAAAATGAAATCTACCAAAGCTCCGGATATTTTACACCATATTTTTTTTCGGATACCCTTAATCAGATTCAAAAGGAGATAATGGAAAAGTTGGTAATGATTGTGAATGAATCAGAAGCGCTTAATATCAACCAACAAGACAAATTTTTAGAAATTGCGTTGACCACTCTCGCAGAGCTTTATAAAACGACGCCAACAACGTATCCAAAAGAAAGATTTGATGTGATCAATTCTATGTTGCAAGAATATGCCGCAGTAGTCGCTGATCTAAAAGTCGTACATGGAATTTATGATTCAAAAGAAATCATTGCTCAAGAGCAGGAGAAACTTAATGCGAATTTGGCAGGAAAGCGTATATGGGTGGCATCGATTGCTGGCAAACCTGTAGATGTTATGATTACACCAATAAAAAGCGATTTGAACAAACTTCTTGACCCAGCATCATCATCTGCAGACATTAGGCAGGCGGCAAATAATATACTTGAGTCCATTAAAACAAACGTTGACATTGAAAAAAAATTTCCCATGTTGCGGGATAGTATGAATGATGTCATAATATCTCTCGATAAAATCGAGAAACATCAACAAATTCTAAAAGAATCTCAAGTACAACCCACAGTAGTTTTCAAGTCTCAATTGCGACAAATTAAATCCCAAGAACCTGAAATGGAAAACATAGAAAGTAATACATATAAGCCAAATTGATCGAAAAACGTTCTTTTTATGGTTCATGATATGGTATAATAGCTTCCAGACTATATTAAATTACATTGAATAATAAAGTCATTAATTTTTAACTTTTGTACGGTGCGATTTTTCAAGAGTCTCGTCTTTACGAGCGTAGCGAAGCAACCCAGATCTCTAGATTGTTTCGTCGCTGCGGCGATCTTAAAAAAATGTACCGTACAAAGATTTTTAACTTGGAGCGCCTATGCCGACTCTTAACGAAGAGCTAGAGAAAATAGCCAGAAAATTGCAAGAACAAGGTGGTAGACATGGCTCTATGAATCTGCTTTATATCAATGGTGGGATTAATCCGTACACTAGAGAACCTGTTGTTGGATTAAAAGAAGTACTTTCAACAATACTGGATTCCAATTTACCTGATATAAAAAGAGGTAAATTCAATGAATTGGTCTTGGAATATTGTCATAGTGGCAGAGGCGCTGTTGGAAGCAGGGGACAGAAAGAAATTCTAAAAGATATTGTTACTGAATTTAGTCAACCAGCAGAAAAAAGACAAACAGTAGCCTTAAATATATTAACAATATTTGCATCAAGAAGTCCGCAAGCATTTATTTTAAAAGATGCACAAGGTGATAATTTTGCAACTGGCATTACACGAAATGATTCAAAGAAATGTTTTGTAATGCATGGAAAAAACTCCAGCGGCGAACCAAGATTTATCCATCTTTATGATGATGGTCGTGTTACTGGCTATAATAACAGCGATGAACTTGGTATTGTTGGCAGCCAACTTTATCATAACAGAATGAATATATTTCAGCACTTTAATGTTGATTTACCTCAATGTCATCAACCAATTGTTGGAGCACAACTCGGTAAATAACATGATTCGACATAAAAGGCATAAAAGCCTTTTATGTCGATAACGAACATTACTGCTAAAAAGCGGAGCTTTTTGTAAGGGTCTATTCAAAATAAATCCAGTAGGTTTAGTATCATTAGTTTGTGCAGCGGGTTTTAACTGCTTTTTCTAGGTTTATACCTAATCATCAAATGAAAGCCCCCATGAATGATGGATTTTCTTGGCGAATCTATTTTTTAACATGAGGCAATAAACCATCTTACAATAACATACCAAAAAATAGGGGAGGAATTTTTTGTTGCATTTAATTCCTCTCTTGATATGATGCAAGAGGGTTAATTATAGGGATATATTTTATGAACAAGTTAATTAATTTAGCGGTATTATCTTTATCTTCTTCATTAGCTTTTGCAGGTCCTTTGACACAAAAAGGAGAAGTGGATGTGCACATTACTTCTAAAAATCCAAGTGCCATTGCTAAGAATTTGACATTTAAACTACCTCAATACGAATTATCGACGGAAGCAAAATCTTATTTACATGAGCAACTATCAGAATATCCTAAAAATGGAATAAATACAGCCAGTTTTTCTTCTGAATTACCAAGAAAAGTAAAATTAGGAATGCAATTAACACCAGTTCTGGATCAAGGATATCATGGCAGCTGCGTTACTTTTGCGGTGACAGGAGCTATAAATGCTGCTTTAGGAGCAGGTGATTATGTTAGTCAATTGTGTAATCTGGAATTGGGAAGTTATCTGGCTATCCATGACAAAGCGCCAGCCAGTGGTTGGAATGGTTCTTTTGGATACTGGGTTTTGCAACAAATTTCTGAATACGGCATCATTAGTCAGAATTATCAAAAATTAAATGGTTGCGCTGGTGTTAGAGAATATCCTTTGGAAGATGAAAATAACGAAGGCAAGCCTATGTCTGATTCTGAATTCAGAGCTCATAGCATCCCAGTTTCAAATTTAATTAGTTGGGAAGCTATCTTAAAGGATGAAGAGTCATTCTCCACTAAAACAGATATGGATCAGATTGTATATCAAATAAAAGAAGAGTTGGCGAAAGGTAACCGCTTAACAGTAGGCATGCTATTAGATGTTTATGTTGGTGATGCTGGAGCTGTTGGTAATAACCGCGCTTATCATGATACCTGGATGTTAACACCCGACATCGTGCTGGATGCAATGAATGGAATGATCTATGCTGGCCATGAATTGATTATTACTGGATACGACGATGATCTTGAGGTAATGGATGATGAAGGTCATGTTAATAGAGGGGTTTTCACTTTACGTAATTCCTGGTCTAAGTTTGCTGGAGATCAAGGGGATTATTATGTTACCTACGACTATATCAAATTCCTGGCTATGGAAGTCATGGCAATTCGTATGAAAGAAAAGGCCGTTGCTTAATTATTTTATCTAAATAAAAATTCTGGCTTTCTTCTTTTTTAAATAAGTGGGTCATTTGACCCCAACAAGTGATCATTCACTAATGTTGGGGTCAAAATAATCCGACCTATATCCCACATAAAGAAACATAACTTAATTAATTTTAAAATAATCCAGTTCAATATAAGAAAAACCTCGATTTTGCCTATATAGAACTCACGTTAATTATTAAGCTTCAAAATATCTTCACTAAGGCAAGTAATAAAATGGATTTGGAAGTTTAAATCCCTTTTTGGCAAAGCCACCCTTAATGTCGCTGTATTGGTCACCGATGCTTGCAATTATGGTATAACCTTTTTGCGCTATTTTTTCTCTGGCTTTTGATTTAAAAGGAATAATTGAAGGCAACGAATAGTTACTAGGTCGTAAATAGAGTCCAGACCATTTAGTATATCCGGCCTTGATTAAATTGATACGAGTAGCCTCACGTTCTGATTCTTGTCTTCCTGTGACGAAGAATATCTTAATGCCTTGTTTTAAAGCATTTTTATAGAGTGTTAGCATAGGTTCTATAGCCGGAGAGTCTGCAGCTAGTATTTCTTTATGAATTTGCTCTTTACTGCCCATAAAATCTCGTTTTACCATTTTATTGTAGTTAGATAGACTGGTTTCATCGATATCAAGCACTATGGCAAGTTTTTGAGGATATTTATTGTGCTCATTAATCAAATATTGCTCATTTATATATTGCTGAGCTAACTTGATAGTCTGCTCTAACTCATGATGATACAAGCCTGAGTTGTAATAGTTTTTTACTTCTGTCCTGAGTAAAGTAAGATTTGGGGGTTCGGAATGGGAATGGGAAAACAAAATAATGGTAAGGCAGAGAATTATTAGAAATTTGGGCAATATATGGAATTGCTGTTTCATTATTTACCTAGGGTTATTGAAAATAATTGGCATTATAAAGAGATAAAATTGTTTGTCAATTGAGCATATTGATTTGAACAACGGCAAGTAAGATGTCTATTAAAATAGTCATAGTTTGCTTCCTACGTTATACTAGTTGATTAGTATTTTACAATTCATAATCAAAATGCATTTGAAGCAATTAAAATTATCCGGTTTTAAATCATTTGTTGATCCATCAGTTGTTCATTTTCCGAGTCAATTGGTCGCTGTAGTGGGACCTAATGGGTGTGGTAAATCGAATATTATTGATGCAGTTCGTTGGGTTATGGGAGAAAGCTCCGCCAAAAATCTTCGTGGAGAATCCATGACAGATGTCATCTTTAATGGCTCTGCTAATCGAAAACCTGTAGGACAGGCTTCTGTTGAATTAATATTTGATAATAGTTTGGGAAGATTAAGTGGTCCGTTTACCAGTTATCATGAAATCTCTGTGAAGCGAGTAGTCACTCGAGACGGCGAATCTCTTTATTATTTGAATGGGAGCCGGTGCAGGCGCAAAGATATTACTGATATTTTTTTAGGGACTGGGGCCGGTGCGCGAAGTTACTCAATTATCGGACAAGGTACTATATCTCAGATAATTGAAGCAAAACCAGAAGATTTAAGAGCATATCTGGAGGAGGCAGCAGGCGTTTCAAAATACAAGGAACGTCGCCGAGAAACTTTACAACGCATTGAACATACACGTGATAACTTAACTCGCGTCGCAGATATTAGAGAAGAATTAAATAAGCATTTGCAACGCTTGGAGCGTCAAGCGAAATCAGCTGAGCGTTATATTTTGTTAAAGGAGGAAGAAAAGGGATGTCGTGCCGAGATTCAGGCGCTTAAATGGCAAGAGTATTCAGAAAAACAAATAATGAAGCAAAGAGAGTTGCAAGAGCACACCATACATTATGAACAACAACAAGGGTTGTTGACCAATGCCAGCAAAGAACGCATCATTTTAAATGAGCAACTGCAAGAGGCTATCGATAAGTCTCAAATAATTCAGGATTCACTCTATCATTCAGGCACTGAGATAGCACGACTGGAAGAAACAATTCAACAGCAGGAGAAAGAAAAGAAGCGCTTGGAAATTGACAAGCAACGGATGCGAGCAGATTCTTTACTCATAGAAGAACAGCTTAAACTGGACAATGAAGAGTTGCTCAATTCTAAACTCAAGGCTGAGCAGTTAGAGGAGCGATTGCATCATCTAAATGTGGAATTTAAAGAAAAAGAATCTCAATGGCATGACAAGCAAAATGAGCAAGTGCAATGGGAAAGAATTTGGCAAGAAGTGCAAATTCATTCTAATACCATTAAAAATGAGTACCAACTGACACAAGCTAAATTACAACATCTAGAACAGAAACGGCAGCAGGCCATATTAAGACTGGAAAAATTGAGCCTGGATCAATCCTCTATTTCTCTTGCTGAGATGCAAAAAAGCATAATCGAATTACAAGAAAAACAAATTAAGCTTAAAGAAACACAGCGGTTTGATGAGGGACAGTTTGAAGAAGTTAATGAAACTCAGTCGGTTTTGCGCAATCAGTTACAAGACACCGAGCAACAGCTTCATTCATTACAAGATGAATTTCATCGCTTAAATAGCGAACTTTCGGCATTAAAAGCTGCTCAAAAAGCAATAAAGCAAAGGAGCCAGCTGAATCAAGAAGGGATTATGGAGTGGTCAGATAAGCCAAGATTGATGGACATTCTGCAAGTGGAGCCAAAATGGCAGGCTGCATGCGAAATGGTGTTAGGGGATGACCTATGTGC
The DNA here is from genome assembly GCF_000770585.1 of Legionella norrlandica. GTDB lineage: Bacteria > Pseudomonadota > Gammaproteobacteria > Legionellales > Legionellaceae > Legionella > Legionella norrlandica. Next base: position 22,356 of record NZ_JNCF01000003.1, read on the forward strand.
CTACGTGTTGGAAGATTTCTCTGAGTTATGGTCTCAGTGGCTGCTTTATGAAAATCAAAGGGAGAGTGCAGTCACAATGAGGACTCTCGATGGTAATCAACGAGAGCGTCCTTGCCTTGCTGATAAAATTCAAGGATTAATTCCTGCCACAGAAAATTATCTTGAATCTATTTATGCCGCAGAGCATTTAGATGAAGCGATGAGTTGGCTGCCTACTTTATTAGCTCATGAATCCATTATAACAGTCAATGGTATTTGGTTAGGTAACGGGTGGATAAAATTATCTCATCCTGCAGAGTATGATGAAACAGGAATCCTCGCCAGACAGAAAAAAATTGTTGAATTAAATTCTAGTGTGCAAGATTTGCAAAACAAAATTGATGCGATTCGTTTGCTTAGAGACGGATATCAAGCTCAGATAAAAGAAAATTTGGATTTTATAAAGCGGCATCAGTTGAACTTAAACTCCAGCAACGAAGCATTAAAAAATAATACCATTGCAATAAATAGTAAGGAACAGGCAGTTTTTCATGCTGAAAAGCAATTAGAAATAATATCCAATGAGAAAGCAGAAGCGGAACTCTTACTTGAAGAACTTAATGCAGAACTGTTGGAGTGTAGTGAAAAATTAAATGAGTTAAAGAATCAATATGAATCATCAGAGTTGCGGTATCAGCAATTTATGGATGAGAAAAGTGTATGGAATAACGCACAGCTTGAGCAAAATAAACAATTAGAGAGTACTCGGGCTTTATTGCATCATGTCGAATTAGAACACGATAGAGAAGTTAGCAAAATACAACAAATAACAGATAGAATAGGAAGAGAAAAAGAACGTTTGCAACGTGTGCAAACGCATTTAGAAGAATTAATTCAACTTTATTTACAGTCAGTGACGCCTGAAACTGAACTTAAAAATCAGTTAGAAACGCTGTTGATGAAACATCGTGAAATAGAGTTGGAATTGACATTGAGCCGAGAGAAAGTATCCCAGATTAAGTTGCAACTTGAAGAGCAAGAGAAATTAATTTTAAACTATGATCAAGAATTGAAGCGAATCCAGGAAGTCATAAGTCAGACCCGAATGGAAGAACAAGCTTTATCTGTTCGTGCTGGCTCAGTACAAGAATCTCTAGATGAAATGAATTTACAAGCTCGGGTTTTATTGGGGCGTATTCCAACTGGAGTAACTCAGGGCATGAAAGAAGATGAATTGATCGCAATTTCTGAGAAAATAAAAAGATTAGGCGCTATAAATCTGGCAGCAATAGAAGAATTTGCCGCCGAACAGCAGCGAAAAGTGTATTTGGATGAGCAATATAATGATTTAAGCCAAGCACTATCCACCTTGGAAACTGCGATTGAAAAGATGGATAATGAAACGAGAGTACGACTTGAAAATACTTTTGAAGAAGTGAATACTTCTTTTAAAGCTCTTTTTCCACGTTTATTTGGTGGTGGTAGGGCACAGCTTGAACTAACTTGTGATAATCTGTTAGAAGCAGGTATTGTCGTAATGGCCCAACCACCTGGAAAACGAAATAGTTCTATTCATTTATTGTCCGGTGGTGAGAAAGCCATGACTGCAGTGGCATTGGTGTTTGCGATTTTTCAGTTAAATCCTTCACCATTTTGTATGTTAGATGAAGTAGATGCACCTTTAGATGACTTAAATGTAAGCCGGTTTTGTGATTTAGTAAAAGAAATGTCACAATTCGTACAGTTCCTGTTTATTACCCATAACAAGGTAACTATGGAATTGGCTGATCATTTAATTGGGGTGACCATGCGTGAGCCAGGAGTGTCTCGTTTGGTTGCAGTTGATGTGAAACAAGCTTTGACTATGGAGTAAATTATGCAGGCAAATTGGAGTTTAATTCTTAATGTCCTGTTGTTAATTGGCGTTCTGGTTGCTATTGGCCGTTTAATGAAAGCTAGAAGACAGAGCTTGCATCAAGATAACCGCCACCCTTCTCTTGGTCAAGTGGAGAAAAATAATAACTCCTATGATTCTCAGTCTTATAATGATGACATTATTGCTATTCGCAAGGTCAATAGGGAGACTTCTTTGGATTTTGAAAAGATGGATGAAACAGAAGCATTATCAACAAAAAAGCCAATTGTAAAAACCTCAACCCAACCTCAATTGGTATCTCGGGAAGAGGGTTTTACATCAAAAGAAAAGGTAGAAACAAGTAAAGGAGCTACTCCATCTACTGCTATGATGTTTTTGCTGGCTAAAGAAAATCGCCAATTTGCCGGTTATGAGTTATTACAAACGGTTTTAGCGGCAGGTTTGCGGTTTGGTGAGGGATATTTGTTTCATAGACATCAGTTGGCAAATGGCCAAGGCCCAATACTTTGCAGTTTGGCTGCGGCTACAGCAACTGGCGTTTTTGATTTACAGAATATTGGCGCCTTTAGCGTAAGAGGTTTGTGTTTATTTATGCCAATTTCAAATGATCCTAATAATAATGCAGAACGTTTTTCTATTATGCTGGAAACTGCAAAGCAGTTAAGTGAAGGAATGGATGCTTATTTGTTAGATGATCAGCGTAAGCCTCTAACTGAAGAAAGTATTGCTCGTTATCACCGGTTATTGAAAATTGGGCACTTGACTGAAAACTGCGCAATAGCGTAGTGCCAACAATTGCTTCCCAGCGCCTACGTACGCGGGTTTGCCTTGAGAGAACCTCACAAAATTGAGACAGTGAGGATTCTGTCGTTTTGGATCAGTTCGGCCAAATATGGCATTCCGGCGATACAGCGTGAACAGTTACAAGGCAAAAGCCCTATCTCGAAAGCCTTATGCTGAAACTTCGGACAGCATTTGCTCTTTCGCCACAAAGGTAATTGTTACAGTTTTTTTAGATTGGATAGCCTGAATATTCAAATAAAATCTTAAATTTCTTGACTTTTAGTTATATTTCTTATTTATCTATTATTAGTACCATCTTGAACAGTGAGTGTGAGTGTTAGTACACTAACCTTTTGGACATCTCAGAATATTATGAATTTAATTACTATAGCTTCGCTTCTCTCTCAGGTATGCCAGGTCAACGCTGATATAACTGGTATTTGTATCGATACCCGCACAATAAGGCCAGGGAACCTATTTTTTGCAATAGTTGGAGATCGTTTTGATGGTCATGATTTTATTAAAGAGGCAGAAGCAAAAGGTGCATTAGCTGTAGTGGCTAGTAGGGAAATTGAAGGGGTTCATATTCCTCAATTCATTGTTGCCAGCCCTTTAATTGCCTTAGCTAAAATTGCAGCGGTACATCGGCAAGAAATGATTTGCCCAATCATCGCATTGACGGGCTCCAATGGAAAAACAACGGTTAAGGAAATGATTGCATCTATCTTACCTCAACCCTCGCACGCTACAAAAGGAAACTTAAATAATCATATTGGGGTTCCTTTAAGTGTTTTGGATTTGAATAGAGAACATCGCTATGCGGTGTTTGAACTCGGAGCAAACCATCCGGGTGAAATTGCTCACACGGTAAAGATAGTGCAGCCAGACGTTACTTTAATTAATAACATAGCCCCAGCACATGTAGAGGGGTTTGGATCAATAGATGGGGTTGCTCGTGCCAAAGGGGAAATTCATCAGGGGTTATCTCCAACAGGTATTGCTATAGTCAATGATGATGATGCTTACGCTCATTTTTGGGATCATTTGATTGCTGATAAAAAAGTATTACGTTTTTCATCTCTTCATACTGCCGATGTTTATGCTCAAGATATACGCATGGATACCCATGGACGAGCCCACTTTTCATTAATATTACCTAATGGTAGAGCTGAAATTGAACTACAAGTTCCTGGCTTACATAATGTACGAAATGCTTTGGCCGCTGCTGCATGCTGTTATGCCGTGGGAATATCAATTAAAGACATACAGAGAGGCTTGGCACATTTTTGTGGTGTGAAAGGTCGTATGACCTTTTTATCAGGAAGAAATCAATCCATTGTGATAGATGATACTTATAATGCTAATTTACGCTCAGTTTTAACTGCTTTGGAAGTATTAGCTGAACGCCCAGGAAAGAGAATTTTTGTATTTGGTGATATGGGAGAATTGGGCGATTGGACAACACAACATCATCAGGAGGTTGGGATAGCTGCTCGCCAGTTTGGAATAGACAAGCTAATGAGTTGTGGATCACACAGTCAATTGGCGGCTCAGGCATTCGGTGAGGGAGGACAGCATTTTTTTAGCCAAGAGGAATTGGTTCAAGTAATAAAGGATGATTTGGCACCTGGAACTACAGTGCTGGTAAAGGGGTCTCGTTCCAGTGCAATGGAAAAAGTTGTGCATCAACTGATTGGGAGCAAGAGCACTAATTAATGTAAATTTTCTTCATTGACTCAGTACTAATATGATATGCTTGATCACTTTTTTGCCCTATTCAAAGGATTATGCTCAATAGGTAAAATTGATCGTAATTCTAAAAACAAGAGGAATAATTATGCTCTATTGGTTAACGCAGTTATTGCAAGGTCAATACCATGCGTTTAGAGTTTTTCAATATTTGACCTTCAGGTCTATTTTAGCATCGTTAACGGCACTGATAGTTGGTTTATTATGTGGCCCATTAATGATTCGTTGGTTAAGGGGTTTACAAATAGGCCAAATGGTTAGAGATGACGGCCCACAAACACATCTGTCAAAAGCAGGGACTCCTACTATGGGTGGGGTTTTGATTTTATTGGCTATTACGGTGAGTTGTTTGCTTTGGTGTGATTTAAGTCAAACAAGTTTGTGGTTGGTGCTTTTAGTTACTTTGGCAAATGGCTTAGTCGGTTGGGTTGATGATTATCGTAAATTAGTATTAAAAAATAGTAAAGGTTTGCCAGGGCGTTGGAAGTATTTTTGGCAGTCAATTATTGCCCTAGTTGCTGTGGTTTATCTATACTGGAATGCTAGCCTTCCAGTACACACCCAACTTACAGTTCCTTTCTTTAAAACAGTTGTTTGGGATTTGGGTATTTTCTTTCCAATACTTGCTTATTTTGTTATTGTTGGAAGTAGTAATGCAGTGAATTTGACTGATGGACTGGATGGTTTGGCCATTATGCCAATTATCATGGTTGCTGGGGCATTAGGGGTATTTGCTTACGCATCAAGTAATGCGGTGTATTCCAATTATTTGGGGATACCTTATGTTCCTAATACAGATGAGTTAACCATTTTTTGCTCCTCTATTGTTGGAGCTGGGCTTGGTTTCCTTTGGTACAACAGTTATCCCGCTCAGGTATTTATGGGTGATGTAGGCTCTTTGGCATTGGGTGCTGCATTGGGGATAGTAGCCGTCGTAGTGAGACAAGAGCTCGTTTTACTCATTATGGGGGGAGTGTTTGTAATTGAAACGCTTTCAGTCATATTACAAGTTGGATATTTTAAATATACCCATGGAAAAAGATTATTTAGGATGGCCCCATTGCATCATCATTTGAATGAGGTGGCAGAACCTAAAGTCGTCGTTAGATTTTGGATTTTGACGGTTGTATTTGTGTTATGCGGATTGGCTACTTTAAAATTACGATAGGCAAGGTGCATTCATGAATCATTCCTTATATTTGGTAGCAGGTTTAGGTAAGACCGGTCTTTCTATAGCAAGGTACCTGAGGCGAAATAATAAATCATTTATTATGTTTGATACGCGTAAAGAGGCACCAGGTTTAGCGGAATTTCAAAATGAATTTCCTAATGTACCGGTTTATTTGCAAGATGTCCCAGATGAAATAATTGCACAATTGACAGATGTCATCACGAGCCCAGGTCTTGCGCTTGATATTCCCATTTTTAAAAAGGCGCGTAAGGTCGGTGTAGAGATTTATGGTGATATAGAATGCTTGGCTCGAGAAATTAGTGCCCCGGCGGTTGCTATAACTGGAACTAATGGTAAATCAACTGTGACCAGTTTGGTAGGAGAAATGGCTAAGGCAGCTGGGTTTCGCGTGGCTGTGGCTGGGAATATCGGTACTCCAGTTTTGGATCTATTGGGCGATGAGCATCAATATGACTTGTGGGTATTGGAATTATCGAGCTTCCAACTGGATTTAACCTATTCTTTATCTCCCATCGTTGCAACAATCTTAAATGTGACTCCTGATCATTTAGACAGGCATCACACTTTAGAAGCTTATATACAAGCAAAACAAAGAATTTATCGCGGTGCAAAGACTGCTTTATTTAATCGTGAAGATGTCTACACCATCCCTCAGCAATTGTATCAATCAGACATGGAGTGTATTTCTTTTGGAAAAGATGTTCCAGCAGAAGTAAATTGGGGACTAATCCAACGCGAGAACACCATATATTTGGCTAGAGGAAGTGATTGCCTTTTGCCTGTTAGCTCCATTTTAATTAAGGGAGTACATAACTGGCTAAATGCTCTTGCGGCATGCGCCTTAGCTGAAACAGCAGGAATTCCTATGCAGCACATCCTCAGTGTTTTAAGAACTTTTTCAGGATTACCTCATCGTTGTCAGTGGGTAAGAGAACTTGATGGTGTAGATTGGATTAATGATTCGAAAGGAACAAATATTGGTGCTACAATCTCTGCTATTAATGGAATAGGAGGCTCTATGCAAGGGAAAATTGTTCTAATTGCGGGTGGACAGGGAAAGGGAGCGGATTTTCAAGAGTTAGCTCAACCAGTTGCTGAGTTTGTGCGTTCCATTGTTTTAATTGGTGAGGATGCAGATAAGATTGAATCTGCTTTAGCCAAAGTGGTTCCTATAGTACGAGCTTCTTCTTTGGAAGGTGCAGTTACTCTTGCCAAAACCTGCGCAAAACCAGGTGATGTGGTATTACTCTCGCCCGCTTGTGCTAGTTTGGATATGTTCCGTGATTTTAATCATAGAGGCGATGTGTTTACATCTTTAGTGAGCGGATTATAAGTGAGATGCGACCAAGGCATTTAAATCAAAGGGGAAAACCTGTTAGTAGGCCTATCTCACTTTATGATAAATGGCTAATAGGAGCCGTTTTGGGCTTGCTTATTATTGGCTTGATGATGGTTGCATCAAGCTCAGTCATGATTTCCACAAAATATTTTCACCAACCTTTTCATTATTTGATTCGTCAAGCCTGTTTTCTGTTTGTTGGTTTATTATTAGCCTTGGTTGTGGTAAGGACTGACAGCACCTTTTGGGAAAAAATAAGCATGCCCATGATGGTTTTATGTGTATTTTTATTGCTTATTGTTTTGATTCCAGGTATTGGAAAGTCGGTTAATGGCAGTCGCAGATGGTTGGCTTTTGGCCCTATCGGCATACAAGTATCTGAGTTAGTCAAGCTGGCGATGATATTTTATCTATCTGGATATTTAGTACGCCAACAACAAGCTGTCTGCAAAAGCATTTTTGGGTTCATTAAGCCTATGGCGATTTTGGCTGTTGTTTCTTTTTTATTGCTTCTTGAGCCTGATTTTGGAGCCACCGTAGTAATTTCAGGTACAGTCATGGCGATGTTATTTTTAGCTGGGGTTAAATTAAGATATTATTTTGGTTTAATGTTGGTGGTGATAACTGCCCTGGCCTTATTAGCGGTATCCTCTCCCTATAGAGTCGCAAGGTTAACAGCCTTTTTAGATCCATGGGCAGATCAATACAATAGCGGTTATCAACTCACCCAATCTTTAATTGCTTTTGGACGAGGTGGATGGTTCGGTACTGGTTTGGGTGAAAGTATACAAAAATTATTATATTTGCCTGAAGCTCATACTGATTTTTTGTTTGCGGTGATTGCTGAAGAATTGGGGTTGTTTGGAATTTTAGTAGTAATAACGCTGTATAGTATACTAGTTATTAGAGGTTTAAATATAGGGTATACCGCTTACACTCAAGAAAGGTACTTTGCATCATATACTGCTTATGGCTTAACTTTTTGGTTGGCTTTGCAGGCAGCTATTAATATGGGAGTTAATGCGGGTTTGTTACCGACAAAAGGATTGACTCTGCCTTTATTGAGTTACGGTGGAGCCAGTATAGTTATTAATTGTATAGTTATTGCATTATTATTACGTATAGATCACGAAAATCGTTGGCAGTCGCTGGGATTAAGGTTGCTGACGGCTTAAGGGGGAATTTTGAGTAATTCAGAACATTTTTCATCTCCACGAATGGGACGTGTGGAGCAAATTCATTTCGTAGGTATTGGTGGTGTCGGTATGTGTGGCATTGCAGAAGTGTTGCATAACCAAGGATACCGTATTACTGGTTCTGATATAGGTGAAAGCAGCACTATTCAGCGTTTAAAATCATTAGGTATTCCAGTATACATTGGCCATAGAGTGGAGAATATTAAGGGGGCTGATGTGGTTGTTCGCTCTTCAGCGGTTGATCTACACAACCCTGAAATTTTAGCTGCGCGCGAATTAATGATCCCAGTAATTCCCAGAGCAGCTATGCTTGCAGAATTAATGCGTTTTCGGCATGGTATTGCCATTGCCGGCACTCATGGGAAAACCACAACAACGAGTTTAGTAAGTAGTTTATTAGCAGAAGGTGGCTTAGACCCTAGCTTTGTCATTGGTGGTAAATTGAATAGTTGTGGTACTAATGCCCAACTTGGAAAATCAGCTTATTTTGTTGTTGAGGCTGATGAGAGTGATGCCTCATTTTTGTTTTTAAAACCTATGATGGCTGTCGTTACTAATATTGATGCCGATCATATGGATACTTATGAAGGCAATTTTGAGAAATTAAGAGCAACATTTTTGGAGTTTTTGCATCATTTGCCTTTTTATGGGTTGGCTGTAGTTTGCATTGAAGATGAAGAAATTTGCCGTATTTTGCCTGCCATTGAAAGACCAACTTTAACCTATGGCTTTAAGGAAGATGCGCATTATCGAGCTATTAATTGGACGCAACAAGGGATATTGAGTGAATTTATTGTAGTTCGCCCTGCTCCTCATAAGCAGCTGACTATCCAATTTCAATACCCAGGCCATCATAATGTACTCAATGCATTAGCTTCCATTGCAATAGCAACTGAACTGGGCGTAGATGATGCTTCTATCGTTCGTGGATTACAAAAATTCCAAGGTGTGGGGCGCCGATTCCAAATGCTGGGTGAAAAGCAGTTTGAAAAAGGTTCTGCAATAATTGTTGATGATTATGGGCATCATCCTCAAGAAATTTTGTCCACAATAGATGCTTTTAGACGAGTATGGCCTGATAAGCGTCTAGTTCATGTGTTTCAGCCACATCGCTACACCCGAACACAATTTTTGCAGAGACAATTTGTGGATGTTTTAAGTTTATCGGATGAATTACTATTAATGGATATCTATTCAGCCGGAGAAACAGCTATTCCCGGTGTTACTAGTGAAAATTTGGCCAATGAAATACGCTCGAGAGATAAAAAAGTGACAATGGTAAATGAGCAATCTTTGAAAGCAACATTAGATGAATTTATTAAAGATGGTGATGTTATTTTGATGCAAGGAGCTGGAAGTATTGGCCAAATGGCAGTGAACCTGATGAAAAACGCGAGAAATGAACATGAGCATAACAACGGATAGCAGTTTTGTAACTGAGTATCAGGGGACTTTGCTTTTTAACGAGCCTTTGGCCGAGTATACTACCTGGCGTGTCGGAGGTCCTGCAGCTAGACTTTATAAGCCGGTCAATATAACTGATTTAGCTTTGTTCCTTAGCCAACTTCCTCCCGATGAGCCTTATTATGGTTGGGCTTAGGCTCTAATTCTTTAATTCGCGACGGTGGTTTTTCGGGTACTGTAATTCTTACCCAAGGCTGTCTAAAAGAAATGGCTTTAATAAACGAACGATGTGTTCGGGTTGAGGCAGGAGTATCCTGTGCCAGTATGGCCCGTTTTTCTGCGCGAAATAATCTATCAGGTGGCGAATTTTGGGCTGGTATTCCAGGCACTATGGGTGGTGCTTTACGAATGAATGCTGGCTGTCATGGAGGTGAGACATGGAAATCAGTTGTTGAGGTACAAACAATGAATCATCGAGGAGAAATCAAGGTTCGGAAGCCAGAAGAATTTGAAGTGGCTTATAGACATGTTGCAGGTTTGGGCGATGAATGGTTCGTTTCGGCTACTTTTGAGTTGACTCCTGGTGAGAAAGAGACTTCCTTACAGTTGATTAAAGAGTTGTTGGCTCACAGAGCTAATACCCAACCAATAAATGAATATAATTGTGGGTCGGTATTTAGAAATCCTCCTGGAAATTTCGCAGCACGGCTTATTGAGTCCTGCGGTCTTAAAGGGATGAGCATAGGTGGAGCGGTTGTTTCCGAAAAACATGCCAATTTTATTATCAATCATCATGGCACTGCTACAGCAGCAAATATTGAAGCCTTGATTCATTTAGTGCAAACTAAAGTTCGAGAGCAAATGTCTATAGAGTTGACGCGCGAAGTACATATCATTGGAGACCACTAATGTCCAAACCCGTTCATTTGATTTTACTTTATGGTGGAAAATCCGGCGAACATGAAGTGTCGTTGGTTTCAGCTGCATCAGTTTTGAAGCATCTGGATTCCGAGAAATATACCATTATACCTATTGCAATGGATAAAAGTGGTCGATTTCATCTTCATGATTACAATGATTTACTTAGCTATGAGGATAAATTGCCCGTTATTACTGAAAAATCAACTCACTTGGAGAGTTTATTAATTAATGGGCGCTTGGCTGTTGATGCGGAAATTGTTTTTCCAGTAGTGCATGGGCCTCTATATGAAGACGGTTGTTTGCAAGGTTTGCTTGAGTTGGCTGGTGTCGCTTATGTTGGATGTGATGTTTTGTCCTCCGCCATCGGTATGGATAAAGACATGGCAAGGCGCTTGACATGTATTAATGGCCTTAAATCAGCGAGATATAAATTATTATCTTGGTATGCTAATGCGTCTGAAAGAGAGCAATTTTGCCAGGAAGTTTCTTCAGAGCTGGGATGGCCTTTGTTTGTTAAACCATGTTCATTGGGTTCCAGTGTAGGTATTCACAAGGCTAGTAACATGGATGAACTAACTTCTGCAGTAGCAGATGCATTACGTTATGATGAAGAGATTCTGGTAGAAGAGTTTATTGCAGGGCGAGAAATTGAGTTGGCTGTTTTAGAAAATAGCATTCCAGGGGGAAAACCCAGAGTTAGTACAGTAGGTGAGATTAAAGTCAATCACCCTGATGGTTATTATTCTTATACTGCGAAATATATAGAAAGCAGTCAAACTGATTTAATTATTCCTGCCCAATTAAATAGTACGCTTGAAGAAAGATTGAAGCAGGCGGCATCAGATATTTTTAGTTATTTAAAATGTAAAGGCATGGCCAGGGTAGATTTTTTTGTGAATGATAAGACAGAAGAAATTTATTTTAATGAAATAAATACACTGCCTGGTTTTACTTCCATAAGTATGTATCCTAAATTGTGGGAGGCAAGTGGTATAGCATACCCTGATTTGCTCGATGAGTTGATTCGCATTGCAATGATTCATCAGAATTGTCGCCAACATTTGGTAACAAATTACATGTGAATGAGAATACTACAATTATGGACGCAAACTCTGGCGGGTTCCGTTATTTGGCAGTAATGGGTTTTTTAATTCTTAGTGCTTTGCTATTAGCTGGTCGTTTAGGGTATTTATATCTTGCAGATTCAGACCGTTTTCCTATTACCACGATAAAAGTAGCAGCAACCTATGAACACGTTACACATAAGGAATTAGAAAATGTGTTAGCGAAATATTTAAATGCCAGCTTTTTTTCATTATCAGTGAATCGATTACAAAATGAATTAAATTCAATGAATTGGATTGATACAGCATACGTAGAAAGGGTTTGGCCAGATACATTAAAAATAAAATTAACTGAAAAAAAACCTGTGGCAATTTGGGGTGATGCCCTTATGACAGAAGATGGGCAGTTATTTAATCAAGGAGCAGTTCCACCAGACTTGAATATCCCTAAATTAAATGGACCTCAATCTCAGCAATTAGAAGTCTTACAAGTTTATGAAAAATTGAGTAAGATATTATCATCATATGGTTTAAATGCTTCTGGACTGTCTTTGAGAGATAATCAATCCTGGGTATTGTTACTTGATAATGGTGCAAAAATATACTTAGGAAAGAAAGAGTTAGAAGAGCGATTGCTGCGTTTTTGTAAGGCATATCCTGCTGTTTTTGCAGAAAAGGCAGAGCAGTTGGCAAGCGTGGACCTGCGTTATCCACGTGGCATGGCAGTGCAGTGGAAACAACAAATGGGACGATAATGGCTAAAAAAATAGAAAAAAATATTATCACAGGACTAGATATTGGAACTTCAAAAATTATTGCTTTGATTGGTGAAGTGACATCCGACAAATCGATAGAAATAATTGGTATTGGCCGTCATCCCTCTCGCGGATTAAAGCGAGGAGTTGTAGTAGATATAGAAACAACAGTAAATTCAATTCAACGCGCTGTACAAGAAGCTGAATTAATGGCGGGTTGTGAAGTGAGGACAGTTTATGCGGGCATTGCTGGTAGCCATATACGCAGCTTAAATTCCCACGGGATTGTAGCTATCCGTGATCAAGAAGTATCTCAAGCTGATGTCGAGCGGGTTATTGATGCAGCCAAAGCGGTAGCAATCCCTGCTGATCAGAAGATACTTCATATATTGCCTCAAGAGTTTATCATTGATCATCAAGGCAGTATTCGTGAGCCAATTGGGATGGCTGGAGTCAGACTGGAATCTCGAGTGCACATCGTTACCGGTTCAGTGAGTGCCGCCCAAAATATTGTGAAGTGCGTTAGACGTTGTGGTTTAGAAGTTATTGATATTATTCTTGAACAATTAGCTTCAAGTCATGCAGTTCTTACAGAAGATGAAAAAGAACTTGGGGTATGTCTGATAGACATTGGTGGTGGGACTACCGATATCGCTATATTTTGTGAAGGGGCTATTCAACATACGTCAGTGATCCCGATTGCAGGCGATCAAGTCACGAATGATATTGCAATGGCTTTAAGGACTCCCACCAAAGCTGCAGAAGCAATTAAAATTAGCCATGCTTGTGCATTGCCTGAGTTGGCTAATTCAAACCAAATGTTAGAAGTTACCAACGTCAATGATAGATCTGGACGAAAGATTTCGGCGAAAGCGTTGGCTGATGTGGTTTCAGCACGATATGAAGAGTTATTTTCTTTAGTACGGAATGAATTACGTCGTAGTGGGTTTGAAGACCGATTGGCAGCAGGTATTGTTCTTACTGGCGGTGCTTCTAACGTGAGGGGTTGTATTGAGTTGGCTGAGCTTTGCTTTGAGATGCCGGTAAGAATAGGGTGCGCTCATTATGTTTCAGGTTTAGCAGAAGCAACTGAGAACCCTTCGTTTGCAACAGGAGTTGGCTTATTACTTCATGGCTTTCAACAACAATATGAAGGAAGTTATAATGTGCCAGCGATGAATGATAATAGCAAAAGCATTTGGTCACGAATGAAAGAATGGTTTCAAGGAAATTTTTAGCTTTTCATGTGAAAATTACTTATCAAAATTTATTTAAAAAATAAAAAAATAGGTAACTACTCACCTAGAATTCCCTCTTCCCCAGAGGTAGTCTGGGAGAGAGGATTAGGGAGAAGGGGAGTTAAAACGCATTTCTACCTTCTCCTCAACTTTCTCCAGTAGTCGGGAGAGAGGATTTTTAAGTGAGTAGTTACAAAACAGCACATTAGGGGAGACGGGGTTATGTTTGAATTAATGGAAAGTAGCCAGCAAGAAAATAATGCTGTCATCAAAGTGGTAGGTGTTGGTGGTGGCGGGGGTAACGCTGTCGAACATATGGTCGCTGAAAATATTGATGGTGTAGAGTTCATTTGTGCCAATACTGATGCTCAAGCCTTAAGAGGCTCTAGTGCCAAAATACACATTCAATTAGGTGATGCATTGACCAAAGGGCTAGGAGCAGGTGCGAATCCGCAAATTGGGAAAGAAGCTGCAGAAGAAGACAGAGATCACATTAAGGAGATTCTTAGTGGCGCAGATATGGTATTTATTACAGCAGGAATGGGCGGTGGAACGGGCACTGGGGCTGCGCCTGTCTTTGCTGAAATTGCCAAGGAATTAGGTATTTTAACAGTTGCTGTAGTAACTAAACCATTTTCTTTTGAAGGAAAACAAAGGGCCCTGGCAGCTGAAGAAGGTATTCGACGTTTAGCAGAACACGTCGATTCATTAATCACGATTCCAAATAATAAATTATTAAGTGTTTTAGGGAAAAATATCAGTTTGCTTAATGCGTTTAAAGCTGCGAATAATGTATTACTTGGTGCCGTGAAGGGTATTTCAGACTTAATTACTCGCCCTGGTTTAATTAACGTTGATTTTGCAGACGTAAGAACCGTTATGTCTGAGATGGGTATGGCTATGATGGGTACAGGCAGTGCAGTAGGGGAGCAAAGAGCTCGTCAGGCAGCTGAGGCTGCTATTGCGTCACCACTGCTAGAGGATGTGAATTTTTCTGGTGCTCGCGGAATACTTGTTAATATCACTGCTGGTCTAGATATGTCTATTGGTGAGTTTGAAGAGGTGGGTGATGTCGTTAAGGAGTTCATTTCTGATGATGCTACCGTTGTTGTAGGAACCGTAATCGATCCGGAGATGACGGATGAAATGCGAGTTACTGTGATTGTTACAGGTTTAGGTGATAACAGACAGCGCCACCAGCAACCGCAGCAACAACAATCTCTAAGAGCCCGACTAATTGAAACTACAAGAAGCGATGGTTCTCTGGATTACCAACAATTAGAGCGGCCTGCTGTAATAAGAAAACAAGCACAAACCGGTCCAGCAACAACATCGACACCTAAGCAAACTAATAATGCAAGTGACAGTGTTCCCGATGTGGACTATCTAGATATCCCAGCATTCTTACGGCGACAGGAAGAAGCGTAGAATAATTATTAATGAGGTATTTTTAGAAGGGATGCGTATACCTTTTAAAGTTTAAGGCTGAGCTTAGCGTTTAAAAATAAGCATCCTTTTTTAAAGGTTGTGAATGTGGTTTTATGATTGATTATTTTGCATTTTTTTATTTTAGATTTCTAAATTATATTAGAAAATTAAAAATATTAGACTAATCAACAAATTGTTGCTAAGATCTTAAGGTTTTTTCGTGCAAAATAAATTAAGAGAGAAAGGTGAGCACTGAATGATAAAACAAAGAACTCCTAAAAAGGTAATCCAAGCAACTGGCGTTGGGTTACATACCGGTGAGAAAGTGCTTTTAACCTTAAGACCAGCCCCTGTTAATACAGGCATCGTTTTTAGACGCGTAGATTTGTCTCCAGTTGTCGAAATACCAGCATCCTATGAATATGTCGGAGACACTATGCTTTGCACGACGTTACATCACGGAAAGGTAAAAATTGCAACAGTAGAGCATTTATTATCGGCGCTTGCTGGATTAGGGATTGATAATGCTTATATAGACGTTAACGCTCCAGAGCTCCCTATTATGGATGGTAGTGCTGCACCATTCGTTTTTTTAATCCAATCTGCAGGCATCAGAGAGCAGAATGCAGCTAAAAGATACATTCGAATTCTTAAACCTATACGAGTTGAAGATAATGGCAAATACGTTCAATTTCTTCCTCATAAAGGATATAAAATAACTTTTACTATAGGTTTTGATCATCCAGTTTTTAATGATAGGCCACAAACAGTAAGCTTTGATTTTTCTGGTACTTCTTATGTTAAGGAAGTTTGTAGGGCAAGAACATTTGGTTTTCTTTCGGACTATGAAAAATTGAGAGAGTGTGACTTGGCAAAAGGCGGTAGCTTAGATAATGCTATCGTTGTAGATGATTATCGGGTTCTTAATGAAGATGGCCTTCGCTTTGAATCAGAGTTTGTTACTCATAAAGTTTTGGATGCTATCGGTGATCTTTACTTATTGGTTCCAGTTTAATTGGAGCATTCGAAGGATATAAATCAGGCCATGAGTTAAATAATAGGTTATTGCGTGAATTAATGGTAAGACAAGATGCTTGGGAATATACCTATTTTGACACAGAAAATTATCTACCAACAATTCACCCTGAATATTGTCCTGTTGAAGCCTAAGAGAATTTCCTCATATTTTATAAATCAGAACGCTCCTTTTACTAAATTATCATAGCATTGTCGTTATCTTGAATCTTGGCGGAATACCATAGTTGCGCGCCTATTTTGAATGAAAAACTAGATAAGTAAGTGAAGTATATCTTAGTGTATGAGCATTTAAAGCCAACTCAAGATGGACCAAATATAGCATTCCAGCGACATAACGTGAATAGTTACAGGTAATCTTACTTGTTTTAGGTAGCATAGATTAAGAGGAGTGTCAGGATGAAATGTAAGGTGGGGATCTGTTCTATAATAATACTATGCAGTTCTTTGGTATTTTCTTCAAATTTAAACAATTCAGTCAATAATCCGAATGATCTGCTTCATCTGGATTGGCGTGACATCAGTGTTTCACCTGCAGTTGATTTTTATACCTATGCTAATGGTAATTGGCAAAAAAATAATCCTATCCCAGCAGATTATGCTTCTTGGGGTAGTTTTCATGTTGTTAATGAGAAAGTACAGAATATTATTCATCAGATGCTAATCAATGCATCCGAAAATAAAAAAGCCAAACCCGGCAGTATCGAGCAGAAAGTAGGAGATTTTTATTATAGTGGAATGGATGTTAAGAGTATTAATAAACTAGGGATAACTCCACTTCAACCCGAATTGATCAAAATTGAAAAAATTAAGAACTATGAAGAATTGCAGAAGGAAATTATCCATCTTCATAAAATAGGCGTAGGAGTGTTGTTCAATTTTGGCAGTATGCAAGATTTTAAGGACAGTAATTCCATGATAGGTGCTGTCATGCAAGGAGGGTTAGGCCTTCCAGATAGAGATTATTATCTTAAACAAGATGCCAAATTTAAACAAATAAGAAAAGCTTATGTGAATCATATAGCCAAAATGTTTGAGTTATTAGGCAATAATCCTGAAACAGCAGCGAAAGAAGCTGAAATCATCATGAGTATTGAAACCAAATTGGCTAAAGCGTCTATGTCCAGGTAGAACAACGTGATCCCTATGCCATTTATCATATGACGACTATTGCTGAGTTAGACAAAGCAACGCCCAATTTTTCCTGGTCTCAATACTTAAGGGCTCGAGATCAAGAAAAAATTAAAAAACTTAATTTTGCAATGCCCAATTTTTTCAAAGAAATGAATGAGTTATTGCAATCAGTTAGTTTGAACGATTGGAAAATTTATTTACGTTGGCATTTGTTAGATACCTTTGCTCCTTATTTATCAGAGCCCTTTGTTAATCAGAATTTTAAAATGGTTTCTGCATTAACGGGTACAGAAAAATTATTGCCAAGATGGAAAAGAGTAGTAAACACTGAAAATGCTGCATTAGGTTTTGCGATCGGCAAACTTTACATCGAGAAGTATTTTTCACCTGAGTCAAAACAAAAAGTTTTAGATATGCTAAAAAACATCCGATCAGTTCTAAAAGAAGACATTCAAACATTAAGCTGGATGTCACCCAAGACTCGCGAAGCTGCTTTGAAGAAACTGGATTTAATGGAGGAGCGAGTAGGTTATCCTTCTAAGTGGTGGGATTATTCCAGTTTGAAAGTGGATAGAGGTCCTTATGTTTTGAATGTTATAAGAGCCAATGAATTTTTAATCAATCGAGACCTTGACAAAATTGGTAAACCCATCGATAGAAGCGAATGGGCTATGACACCTCAAACTATTAATGCCTACTATGATCCCTCAATGAATAATCTCAATATACCTGCTGGAATATTGCAATCACCATTTTTTGATCCCAATGCCTCTGCAGCAATAAATTATGGGGCGATTGGTTATGTTATGGGGCATGAAATGACTCATGGTTTTGATGATCAAGGCGCTCAATTTGATGGCTATGGGAATTTGAAAAATTGGTGGGCTCCTAGTGATTTATCAAAATTTAAGAAAGCCACAGGATGTATCGCGGATCAATTCTCAAAATATGTGGTGGATGGGGATCTCCATGTACAAGGACAGTTAGTTGTTGGGGAAGCTTCTGCAGATTTAGGGGGTATTATTTTAGCGTATAAAGCTTATCAGCGTTCGGATGAATATAAAAATGCTAAAATTATAGATGGCGTTACTCCAGACCAACAATTTTTCTTAGGAACTGCACATGTTTGGGCAATGAACGTAAGGCCCCAACAACTTCGAAATCAAGTGACTACTGATCCTCACCCACCAGCTGTATTCAGGGTTAATGGCAGTTTGGCGAATATCCCACAATTTCAAAAGGCGTTTAATGTCCCGGATAATAGTCCTATGCTGAATAAGAATCGGTGTATTATCTGGTAAAAAAGGGAGGCTATCATGTGTCGGCTGGTTGCTTATTTGGGAAAACCTACTTTATTGGAAAATGTCTTGGTTAAACCTAAGAACTCAATCATTATGCAAAGCCTGCATGCTCGCGAAACCAAGTATCGAACAAATGGCGACGGTTTTGGTTTGGGATGGTATTCGCCAGAAATTAGCTCTGATCCAGCCTTATTTACTTCTGTTTATCCGGCATGGAATGATAGAAATTTATTGCATTTGACAGCGAAAATTCAGTCTTCCTGTTTTTTTGCTCATGTCAGATCAGCGAGTGCTGGAGGAGTAACCAATTACAATTGTCACCCTTTTATCTTTGGTGACTGGATGTTAATGCATAATGGTGAGATTAATGATTTTATTGAGGTAAAGAGGCATATAAGACATTTATTGGATGATGATATATATCACTGGGTGAAAGGTGAAACTGATTCTGAACATTTGTTTGGGTTGTTTTTGCAGTTGGCAAAAGGAAGAGATATTAATCAATTATCTGTTGCTGCTGATGTTTTGGAAGAAACAATAAGAAAAATATTAGATGTGATAAAACAATTTGGTCACAGTGGCCCCTCCTATTTTAATGTTTGCCTTACAGATGGCAAAAAAATTATAGCTACCCGTTATTGTAGTCATAAAAAGAAAAAACCCTTAACCCTGCATTACCTCAATGGGTATGTATTATCTACTCAGCATACAGGGGTAAAGGAAGAAAAGAAGCCAGCTTATATCGTTGTTTCGTCCGAACGATTGAATGATTTGGATGAAGGATGGGAGGATGTCCCACCTCAACATATGATATTAATAGATGAAAATAAGAACATTCAATTGCGTCCTTTATAAATATTGGGTTAAACTTGGCTTATTTAAACATTAAGAGACAATTATGACTAAAGAAGAAATGATTTGTAGAATAATTGCATTTATTACTAAGAAACCAAGTAATAAGAAATCTTGTTGTGGAAGGTAATGAAATACACATTATCTAATTTACTTAATTATAAAAATGAGAAAATAATTGCTCATTTTTGTCATTCTCATCCAGAATATTCTGCCAACGAAGGACGGGTGATCTTTGAGGATTTATTAGCCTGGATGTGGCTTAATGAGCAAAGACATTCTCTAGGTAAAAAGACCCATCTTTTTGGCCCGTTATTGATCATGGATGAAATGTGGCATTCTTTTATCTTACATACTCGCGACTACTTTGATTTTTCCATGAAGTATTTTGGGGATTATTTTCATCATAATGTTGAACCCTTGGGGTTTGAGCATGTTCTGGAAGAGGGAGAGTTGGCCGATTATCTGGAAGATTGTTTTAAATACCTTAGTAAAGAGTGGGTTGAAAGGCGATTTTCAGCAGCTTTTGCTGAATCAATTGATAGTTGATCATTTTCAATATGTGTTGTTAAGAACAATGGTCTAGAGCAAATTGAATAATTTCTTTAGAAAAATTGTCAGTACTCCATAAATCATTATGTTCCTTATTATCGAAAGAGATCATTTTCTTAGGCGCGTTTGCTTCTTTAAAAATGGTAAGACCTTCTTGATAGGGAATAATCTGATCCAGTTTCCCATGCAATACCAACAACGGGGCATTTATTTTTTTTATGCGCTCCAGAGAATTATACTGATCCCATGGTTTAAGAAAGCTTAATGGATAATGGTAATGTGCCAGGTTTGTTAGTGATGTAAATGGAGACTGTAGAATAACTGCACAGACAGGGTGTTCTGTGGCAAGTTTAGTCGCTACGCCTGTGCCTATCGATTCGCCATATAAAATCAAATACCTTGAAGAAATCCCATTTTGAGCCAAAAATTGAATTGCAGCTCTACCATCTTCATATAGTCCTTTTTCTGTGGGCTTACCTGGGTTGCCTCCATACCCCCTGTATTCTAATAAAAAAACTCCTAAGCCTGCATCAATGAATTGGCGTGCAAGTGGCATTCGATACCCTATATGCCCAGCATTACCATGTAAGTAAAGAATTGTTGGGCGATGTTTTACTGCGGATTTATACCAGGACTTTATAGGTAGATTATCTTTTGTGTGCAGGGAAACTACATGCATATCGGTTGCGTCGAAATGCTCAAGTTTAGGCGTGTGTCTATTAGGGAAATAGATAAGTTGCCGTTGAAATATATACATGAGCAGAATTACAAAACCCAGAATGGTAAAGCTCATCAGTACAATTTGTTTGATCATAGTCATATTTAGCTATTGAGAAGATATTATCAATTACTTTGATTATAATCCTAAAAATAGCAGTTGATCTTTATTAGAAAATCTACTGCTTATATTTAAAGAAAGTACTAACTTATCTAGGTTTAAGTTACTCCCCTTGCGCTAAGCGAAGTAAGGCTTTTTGTAATGGTTCATAGCTGCAATTCTGGCTTTCACTGATGATCGTAGTTTTAGCTTTCTCTGATAGAGTTGGGGAATTTTTTTCTATCGATTTTTGTAATTGGGGAGATGGTTCGATAACGGTAATTTTAATAGCAGATAACTGGTATAGCCCCGCCTCTTTTCTTAATTTATCTCGTAAATCAGGGAGTAGATAGCGTATTTGGGATGCAAAAGCAGCATTGGTTGTTGTAAGGAGAAGACTCCCTTTGTTAAAACTGGCAACTTGACATTTATCTGCTAAATTTTCAGGAAGAAATCGCGAAATTTTAAGAGATAATTCTTCCAACTGCATAGAGCGCTGGCAGATTTCGCTCAGTTGTTTATTTAGGCATCGATTGATTGATTTCATAAGGTTGCCTTACTTATTAGAGGGCCTGCTAAAGTGTCAGTTTACCGCAAAAAATTAGGTTTAACCTAGAAAAAGAAGTTGAAGCTATAGCGCGCTTGGTTTAGTCTGTGAAGAGACGAACTTTAACTACTACTTTTTTCTAGAGCTGCGTATAGAATAGCAAAATAATGTGAAGTGCAATATTATCCAATGAAAAACAGGTACCGACTGCTACAATTTGTTTTTCCAAAGATTATATAAAAAAGGTGAGCAATGGCTGAGAATACTACTGAAAGTAATGTTATTTATTTTACCCGCTTGCATTGGATTATATTTTTTGGCCCTTGTCTTGGTTTGGGTATTGCTATGACAATATATTATTATATTACGCAATTAAGAGAAGTCAGTCTTTTTCTCGGTTTTTTTGCTCTTATTTGGATATTCATTACCTGGGTTACTTATTATTTTTCTTCCATTACTATAAAGAAAAAGCAAGTTATTTTACGTACGGGTATCATAGTAAGACAAACAGTAGATATACCATTAAATAAAATTGAAACCATAGACATACGACAATCTATTCTAGGCAGCATCTTGAGTTATGGTACCTTGATCATCACAGGTACCGGAGGCACACGTTATCTTATAAACCATATACATAAACCATTAACTTGCCGACGCTATATTGAGCAGCTCATGAACGAGCCGCAATAAAATAGAAGGTGTTTGGCAATTGTTCCCAAGCGCCTTCATGCCTTAGTTCTCGCTAAAAATATTTTGATATATTTATGAATGAGTTTTAGTTTTTCCTGCTTGTTTTTTCATGCTATGCTACGATTAAAACTCGCGATGGGACTTGCTATTGCTCGTTTTTAATCGTAGCATGACTACAAATCAAATCGCATAAAACACCTAAAATTCACCGCAAAGGGTTAAAAAATCAACAATTATTTTGGAAATCTAGTGTGAATTACCGCTCAGACATTGATGGCTTAAGGGCAATTGCTATTTTATTTGTTTTATTTTTCCATAGTGGTTTATCCCTATTCCCTTCTGGATTTATTGGGGTTGACATTTTTTTTGTTATTTCAGGTTTCTTAATCACAAGTATTATTCAAAAATCTTTACAGAATAACCATTTTTCTTTTGTGGAATTTTATAGTAGACGATTATGGCGGCTGCAACCTGTTTTTATCTGTCTGATTGTTGTTACTACGTTAGTCGCATTATTTTATTATTTGCCCGATGATCTGCTGCTTTTTAGTAAAAGTGCTCGCAAAACTTCAATTTTTACATCGAATGTATTTTTTAAAAATGTAACTAGTAATTATTTTTCTCCTGATAGCAATCAGTTGCCACTCTTACATATGTGGTCCTTATCTATTGAATGGCAATGTTATCTGATCTTACCAGTTGCTATCTATTTACTTCATAGGTTGTTTGGTCACAATCATATGACAAAGGTTATTTACTTGCTGGCTATTGGTTTTTTAAGTTTATCTATGTATTATTCTTGGAGTAATCCTGCAAAAACCTATTACCAATTGACCAGTCGTATTTTTGAATTTTTGATTGGCGCTTGTGTTACTTTGGGCTCGAATCGGTTCTTAATCAATAAGAGTTTATTAAATGCAATCAGTATACTGGCCATTATAACGCTGTTTTATATAGCGATGCACGTTGATGTTAATGCAGGCTATCCTAATTGGTATACTTTAATTTTATGTCTTGCGACGGCTGTATTGATTGCTGTCGGGAGGCAAGAGCCAAAACTGATTGCCAGCCAAGTTCTCTCATTAAAGCCGTTAGTATTCATAGGGTTGATTTCCTATTCCTTATATATTTGGCATTGGCCTTTATTTGCCTTGATTCGTTATTTGAATATTGAAGAGTCTAATTTGGTATTACTGCTTACTTTTGGGATAGTGTTTATCATAGCTTATCTTTCTTGGCAATTTATTGAAAAACCTGCAAGGAAATTACATCAAATCAAATTTGGTTATACTGTGGCTTGTTTGTTTATTCTCCCGGTTATTGTTACTCACCTCTGCGATCATTTAATTAAAAAGAACATAGGTTATCCTCATCGTTTTAAGGAAGCTGCCCAAATTTATGTAGAATTAAATAAATACAAAAGTGTGCAAAGACCTTTGTGCCTTGAGAGAAAGAGCGTCGAAGTAGATAATCAATGCGTTTTAGGGGCCCAAAATTCAGGTAGCCATAATGGATTTATGATAGGAGATTCTTATTCCAATCAGTATTGGAGATTTATGGATACCTTTGCAAAAAAAGCTAATGTGTCTATTTTAGCTCACGCAACAGTGGCGTGCCTTGCTTTGCCTGGAATATATCAATTTGATGTGAATATTAAAAATAAGATTTATCAAGAATGTCATGATCAAACGGATCGCTATTTTAATATGATTAAAGCAAATCATTATGATTATGTTATTCTTGGACAAAACTGGAATGGTTATTTAGGTGATAAAATCATTAATCAATTAAATGACGTCCGTTCACAAGAACTTTCTCAAAAGCGCATCGAAAAGGCTTTAGATGAAGCTTTACAAATTATCACTGCTTCTGGGGCGAAACCAGTATTAATCAAGTCAATCGCTCTCTCTAAGGGGAATCCATACAGCTGTTTCTTCGAACATATTAAACTGCGAAAAAAATACAATCCTGAGCAGTGTGATTTTAAATTAGATGTAGCTGAACAACGTTGGATTGATACGTTGTTTACAAAAATGGGAAAAAAATATTCTCAATTAATAATTATTGATCCTCGTTTGGTTCAGTGCCCATCAGGAGTGTGTCGGGTCGCTATTCATGATGTCCCTGTATTCCGTGATTCAGGGCATATTACAGATTATGCGTCTTATCATCTAGCCCAATTGTATTTGCAAAAAAACAAGAATCCTTTAGTGATTTGATATGGTTGGGCAGCAAGTAAGTGGCAACAGTCCTGAATTTTTAATTCAAGACAGTTGCTAAAGAGTCAACTCTAATTTTCTTTCTCAGAATAATCGCAGCCTTCACGAGGGCAGATAATTTGGCGACCAAATTTTTTGCTTTCTTTTAGAGTTAAAATAGGCCAACTACATTTAGGGCAAGGCACATTAATAGGTTCATTCCACAGAGCATAATCACACTTAGGGTAATCTCCGCAAGAATAAAAGATTTTACCTTTTCTTGATTTTCGTTGCAGGATCTTGGCTTGATGACATTTAGGACAAGTTACTCCTGTATCAGCAGGTTTTTCCAAGGGCTCCATATGTTTGCATTGAGGATAATTACTGCACCCGATAAATCTTCCATAGCGTCCGGTTTTAATATGTAGACTACCATGGCATAAAGGGCAATTTCGTCCTTCAACGATTTCAGGCTCTGATTTCTCATTATCTTGACCACTTATATCCTGGGTGTAATCACACTCTGGATATCCAGTGCAGCCAATAAAACGCCCACGCTTACCGAGTCTTATTGATAATGGCTTTTGACACTTAGGACATTTTTCGTCTAATAATTCTGTAGTCACGTCTTTTCGTTGGACTTGTTCATCAATATTCTGGATTTGCTGAACAAAAGGCTGCCAAAAATCTTCCAAGACGGGAATCCAATCTTTTTCTCCACGAGCAATCGCATCCAGAGTATCTTCAAGACCAGCTGTAAATTGGTAATCGACGTATCGAGTGAAGTAGTTCGTCAAAAATCTATTGACTATCCTGCCGACATCGGTCGGCAAGAATCGTTTTTTGTCGACTATTACATATTCTCGTTGTTGCAAGGTATGGATGATAGTGGCATAGGTAGATGGCCGTCCTATATCATATTCTTCAAGCGCTTTAACTAAAGTGGCTTCAGAGTATCTTGGAGGAGGCTCAGTAAAATGTTGATTAGTTTCAATATCCAATATTTTTACTTTCTCACCAACAGTGAAAACAGGTAAGATTTTGTCTTCATTATCTTCTTCTTTAGAGTCGTCTTTGCCTTCTTCATAAACAGAAAGGAATCCTGGGAAGGTTACTGTTGAACCATTGGCTCTGAACAAATTGCCTTTTCCACAGCTGAAATCTACGCTAACGGTATCCAAAATGGCGTCAGCCATTTGACAGGCTACAGTTCGTTTCCAAATTAAACTATATAGTTTAATTTGATCACCTGTCAGTGAGTGTTGTACTTGTTCCGGGGTTCTTTGAATGGATGTAGGTCTAATAGCTTCATGCGCTTCCTGCGCATTTTTCGATTTGGTTTTATAAATTCTGGGGGTCTGTGGGCAATTATTTGCTGTATAGCGTTGAGTAATATATTGACGAATTTCTTCAATTGCTTCATTAGCCAGATTGACAGAGTCAGTGCGCATGTAAGTGATTAAACCTACTGTTCCTGTGCCTATGTCAATACCTTCATATAATTGCTGCGCTATCATCATGGTTTTACGAGCAGTAAAACCTAATTTTCTTGCTGCTTCCTGTTGTAATGTGGAAGTAATAAATGGTGGAGAAGGTTTGCGTTTACGTTGTTTTTTTTCAATCTGGGTAACTGTTAAAAAACCTTGGGACTGATTGATCAGTTGGTTTTTAATTTCATGCGCCTGCTCTTGCTGAGTGACTGTAAATTGTTGTAGCTTCTCTTCATTAAAGTGAGTTAATCGTGCTTCAAATTCTGTGGTGGCATGGGTGCATTTTGCAATTATTTTCCAGTATTCTTGAGAAATAAAACGCTCAATTTCCTCTTCACGCTCAACGATTAATCTAAGTGCAGGGCTTTGGACTCGTCCGGCAGATAATCCTCGTCTAATTTTTTTCCACAATAATGGAGAAAGGTTAAAACCAACTAAATAATCAAGAGCACGCCTGGCTTGTTGAGCATTAACCAAATCCATAGAAATTGATCTGGGGTTAGTGATAGCTTCTTGAATAGCCGCTTTAGTGATCTCATTAAAGAAAATTCTGTGTACGGACTTGTCTTTCAAAAGATTTCTTTCTTTCATTAATTCAAAGATATGCCAGGAAATGGCTTCGCCTTCTCTATCTGGGTCCGTGGCAAGCAATAGTGAGTCTGACTTTTTAAGTGCTTTTGCTATGGTATCAATATGTCTCGCATTCTTTTCAATAGGAGCATAAGTCATAGCAAAATGCTGCTCGGGATTGACTGATCCTTTGCGAGCAGGCAGATCACGTACGTGACCATAAGAGGCTAATACGTCATAATCACTTCCCAGGTATTTTTGAATTGTTTTTGCTTTTGCGGGCGATTCAACGATCACCAAGTGTTTACTCATATAAAATGAACCTTATCCTTTATTGGTTGTCAATGCTCTCTAACAGTTCATGAATAGGCTTATCAGCTACAAAATTTTTAGTGAATTGTTAGTTCATCTTCTGTTTGGTATAGCACAAGATCAAGAAAAGTTAATTGTTCCTCATTCAAATTAGATGCAAGAGCATTTCTTATAGTCCATTTAGTTTCTTGTAGGGTTACGATACGAGATTCGGAAAATTGCAATTGACCAATTATTGATTCAAATTGTTCAACATCAATGATGTTCCATAATTTCATACGCATTAGAAATTGATAACTGGCTTTGGTCAATTTCATTTGTTCTTCATAGGTAATAATACGTGTTGATTTTTTATGGGCAGATTTGATAAATAATGATTGCTCTTCGGTATTTAAAAGATCGTCTTCAAGCAATTGATTTTGCGCATCTTGATCATTGAGTTTATGGTCTTTCTGAAGTTGATTAAGACTTTTTTCAAACAAATTCAATAACATTTCAAACAAATTATCTTTCATATTCACACCTTATGTAGCCACCAGGGACTGCTATAATGGCCCCTTGTAGTTCTAGTTCAGCCAGCTCACTTGTGATTTGCTCTACACTATAGCCACTACGCACAACGATTTGATCTATAGTAGTAATTTCAAAACCAATGAACTTTACTAGGTTTTCCTTACTGCTGGCAAGGGAAAAAATTGGTTTATTAGAAATGACTTGATCATGATCTATTCGTAGTTCTTCGAGAACATCGGCCACCGAGGTTACTAATTTTGCACCTTGTTGTAATAAGTAGTGGCAACCTCTAGCCAAAGGATTATGAATGGATCCTGGAATGGCCAATACATCTCTGTTTTGTTCCACAGCCATTCTTGCTGTAATTAAAGAACCGCTCTTAATTGCTGCCTCGATAACCAAAATGCACAATGATAGACCGCTTATTATACGATTTCTGAGTGGAAAATGTCCAGCGATTGGTGGACTTTTTAAAGGAAACTCACTTAATAAAAGGCCATTCTCAGTGATTTGCTCAGCCATTTTTATATGGCGCCGTGGGTAGATGCAATCAATTCCTGTACCTAAAACGGCTATTGTTTGTCCTCTGGCTTCCAGGCATCCTAAATGAGCGTGGGCATCAATGCCTAGAGCTAAACCGCTCACTATGGTTATTCCATATTTTGCAAGTTCTTTGGAAAATTCCCGGGCATTTTCATTTCCTGTAATAGATGAATTGCGGCTTCCTACGATAGCTAAATTAGGTTGCTCTAAAGCGGATAGTTGACCTTTGGCATATAAAACAATGGGAGGATCGGCAATTTCTTTGAGTAATTTGGGATAATAAGGGGAGTCCCAAGTTAAGATATGGTGATTTTCTGATGAGTTTAACCAGTTTAAGTCAGCATTTATAAGATCCAAATTAAAATCTTTGATGGTTTGTGCTAAAAGAGGAGGTAAGCCTGCCTGTTCTAGTTCAGAACCCGAGAGCTGGAACATTAAATTTAAATCTGGCCATTTTTTAAGTAATTTTAGAACGGTTCGAGGGCCAATTTTATTCATCCTATTTAGGGCGAGGAAGTGGCGTAGATTGTTCATGGGTTAGTTACTGTATCTAATAAGTGAATGGCTCGTGTGGATCTCACAATTAAGGCATAACTGGCTTTGGTGAAAACTCGAAATACCATAGCTTCCCCAAGGCGTTCTTGGGGCAGAGTAATAGGCCACATATGATTTTTAGGATCATTGACAATGCGCTTTTTACCGTAGATAGCAAGAACATCTCCAGGTTTTAATCCTGATGTTTCTCCAAGATTAATTATTATCACTCCTCCTACAGCTTCCTGGGTATTACCAACAGGCATATTATCTGGCATCTCAATAATATACCCTTTCACTTGCCTTGAAGGGGTTTCAGGTTCAAAATACAATTCAAGTTCTGGGTGGTTATTAATAAGAACCTTATCCTCTATCTTAATGCCGACATTGATGTTGGTTAATAGCACCGTTGCTGGTTCTCCACCTGCAAGCAGCTCGCCATAACCCACCAATACGGCTTTATAGCCTAGCAATTCATGGGTTATAGGATCGAAGTAATTTCGTCCTCCTCTGAAGATAGAATATCCAATTGTACTTCCTTGAGGCATTTCTTTAGAGGAGTGGAGTCCTTTGACATAGACTTCATCTCCTTGTCCGCCTAGCATTCTTTCACTTTGTAGCGCCACTATATAAGGAGCTCTGCTCAGTACATCAACATCTAAAATTAAAGATTCATCTAAAAAAGGTTTGATATCACTTAATGGAATAGGTGGCACAGCATCTTCACTTGGAGTGATTCTTATATTAGGGGATAGTTTGACAGTTCCGTTAGACAAGACTCTGATATAAGGAATGTTTTGGTAATATTCCAGAGAAAGTATTGCACCAGGATACAGACGATCTGGGTTTTGGATATTGGGGTTGGCACGCCATAGAGCTTTCCATTCCCAGGGGTTTTTAAGGTAGCGACTAGAAATACTCCATAAAGTATCACCTGGTTGTACGACATAACGAGAAGGGGAGTCTAATCTTAGACTTAAAGCATGGCCAAAGGAGGAGAGTATCAAGCTGAAAATGAGGAGGTAATATCTCATACATCAATCCTTTTGTTAAACTTTGGCATCTTGCAGCATTACCGCATATAGAGGATAATATCACGATTACTGTGTGGAGAACTAGATAAACAATGGCAATCCGTAAGATTCTTTATTTACCTGATGAGCGGCTAAGAAAAATTGCTAAGCCTGTAGAAACGTTTGATGAGAGTTTGCAAGTTTTAATTGATGACATGTTTGATACGATGTACGATGCTCGAGGAGTTGGACTCGCTGCCCCGCAAATAGGTGTCAGTTTGCGATTGTCTGTTATTGATATTGTTGGAGACAAAAAGGAACAAATCGTTATTATTAATCCTGAAATAGTTTCTGCTCAGGGTGAAAAGGAATTTGAAGAAGGTTGTTTGTCTGTTCCCGGAGCTTATGATGTGGTCGTTAGAGCTGAAAAAGTAACAGTTAAAGCGTTAGACCGGTTTGGTAAGCCTTTTGAAATCACTGGTGAAGGATTATTGGCTGAGTGTTTACAGCATGAAATTGATCATTTAAACGGTAAATTATTTGTCGATTTGTTATCTCCATTAAAAAGAATGATGGCACGTCGTAAATTAGATAAATTCAAACGATTGCAAGCTCGCAAATCATGAAAGGTTTAACGATTGTTTTTGCTGGAACCCCTGAGTTTGGGTTACCTTGTCTTGACGCTATAATTCAATCTAGACATCACCTGAGGGCTATTTATACTCAACCTGACAGGCCTGCTGGGCGTGGTCGTAAGCTGCAGGAATCCCCTGTAAAAGAGTGGGCAGTAAAGCACCACATACCTGTTTATCAACCCGTTAATTTTAAAAGCCAGGAAACGATCAACGAACTTGCTTCATTAAAGCCTGATGTCATGGTTGTCATTGCTTATGGGTTAATATTACCGAAGGCTGTTTTGGAAATTCCTCGTTTAGGCTGTATCAACGTCCATGCTTCTCTATTACCACGTTGGCGTGGTGCATCCCCTATTCAACATGCCATCCTACATGGTGATGTGCAATCAGGGGTGACCATTATGCAAATGGACGTCGGAATGGACACAGGGCCTATGTTAAGTAAAGTAGAATGCCCTATTACTCTAGTGGATACTGCTGGTAGTTTGCATGATAAATTAGCTCAAATTTCGGTGAAACCCTTATTAGATACTTTAGATGCATTGGAAACTAATTCGGTGCAATTTGAGAGACAAGCTAATGAATTAGCCACTTATGCTGGTAAAATTAATAAGGAAGCGGCACGTATTAATTGGCAGGAGTCTGCTCTAGAAATCGATAGAAAGATTCGTGCTTTTAATCCGTGGCCTATTGCATACACATTGGTTGGAGAGTTGGTACTTCGAGTGTATCAAGCTAAAGTAGTGGATAGAGAGTGCGCCCATACTCCCGGTATGGTGCTCAGTATTGATAAGAATGGGATGTTGGTAGCTACTGGTAATAAGTTCTTGTTAGTAGAGAAGATCCAGTTTCCAGGGGCAAAAGTTATTTCAATTAGGGAGTGGCTAAACTCTGGGAAAACACAATTACATAATGGTTTGATATTGCAATGAAAATCAACGATCGTTTGCAAGCTTTAAAAATATTAACCGCTTTACTACAAAACAAAAAATCCCTGTCTCACTTAATGTCTAATGAAGGCATTTCCCCTATGTCTAAGGAAATTTGCTACGGATTTTGCCGGCATTATTTTCGTTTACAAGCTATTGCTGATAGTTTGTTAAATAAACGGCCCAAGGACAATGCAGTGTGGATAGTCTTATTAATAGGTATTTATCAATTGCAATATATGAGAAAGCCCGATTATGCCGTTGTTAAAGAGACTGTCTCGTTGCTTGAACAAATAAAGAAAGTCTGGGCAAAAGGGTTGATTAATGCGGTACTAAGAAATTTTTGTCGTCAACAAAACGATATTTTAACCAAGTTGGAAAAGGATCCAGTTGTTTTGTATGGTCAGCCTGATTGGTTGCTTCAGCGTTTGCAAAAAGACTGGCCAAATGATTGGCAATGTATTGCTGCAGCGAATGATAGTCATCCTCCGATGACTTTGAGAGTCAATGTACGGAAAAATTCAGTGGAAGATTACCTGACTTTACTAGAAACTTCAGGTATTGACGCTTTTAAGCATTTGATGGCGTCTGATGGTATTACTTTAGTAAATCCGTGTGATGTAAAAGAACTTCCTGGTTTCGCAGAAGGCTGCGTATCGGTTCAAGATGGTGCAGCTCAACTGGCTGCCCAACTGTTGTCTTTAGAATCGGGACAAAGAGTACTGGATGCTTGTTGTGCTCCCGGCGGAAAAACTTGCCATATTTTGGAGCGAGAGCCAAATCTCGACTTATGTGTTGCATTAGATCTCGAATCCAAAAGATTGCAGCGGGTCAGAGAGAACTTAAATAGGTTGGGGTTACAGGCTACTGTAGTGCAAGGAGACGCGTTATCCCCTAAAGATTGGTGGGATGGCTCCCTGTTTGATCGTATTTTATTAGATGCTCCTTGTTCAGCTACCGGCGTGATAAGACGTCATGCGGATATTAAATTATTAAGAACAAGGGAAGAAATTCTGACTATTACTAATTTACAAACTACGATGTTGGAATCTTTGTGGCCTCTTCTGGCGACCGGCGGAGTTATGGTTTATGCCACTTGCTCCATTATTCATGAGGAAAATGAACTCCAAATTGCACGGTTTGTTACAAGACATGCCGATTGTAAAGTGCTTAACGATCATTGGCCTTGGGGTAGGTGGACTGGTCATGGTCAACAGATTTTGCCTGGAGAACAGGGTATGGATGGTTTTTTTTATAGTGTTTTAACGAAGGGATGAAAAAATGATAATTAATTGGCCTATGATTATTGTTTTATTTTGTTTATCCGTTCCAGGCGTTTTGATTGCTATACATCGGCTGGTTTATTTTTTATTGGCGAATAATACAGAGCAATTAAAAAAAAGGTTTAGTCGTTTTGTGGTATTTCAGACATTATTTACGGTATTTATCATGAGTTTTGCAGGTTCCGTTTTGTCACCACGTACGGGGTTGGGCGATTCTATATTAGAAAATTTGCTGCAAGGGAAGGCGAGTTTAAACGCTTTTCAATCTATTTTATTACCGACCGTATTATATGCTCTTTTGGGTTTAGTTATATTTTGTGTGTTGTATTATGGGTTGGTTGGTTCTATATTGGACGAAAAAAGTTTTAACATAATGTCCAGACTGAGATCTGTTATAGGACTTGATGGCTGTGTGCTTTATGGAGGAGTTGTAGAAGAAGTCATTGCCCGGTGGGGTTTAATGAATGTAATAACTTTTTTTGCCTTATTGTTCACTAGCCAAATTAATCAAGAAATTATTATTATTTCAATATTTTTAAGCGGATTTATTTTTGCCGTGGGGCAAATCCCTGCTTATATTGCAGCAGGGTATTCATCAACAAGACGATTTCTTTATTCCTTTATAACATTAAGCCTTTGGCAATCATTACTTTTTGGTTTTCTATTTTGGCAGTATGGGTTGATTTCTGCTATCCTAGCTCATATGTTATTTCACCTTGGTTGGGATCGGTACGATAAATTATCATAGATTTTTTATACCTACTGTGGTTCTGTTCGGTTCCATTCTAACGCTGATTATGAAACAATTCCTTGTCTTTAATCAATTGATTTGATTTATGCAAACTCAGTTTTCTTACTTACCTATTGAAAGCTTACAGGCAGGGCAATACCAGCCCAGGCAAGATTTTAATCCAACAATATTACAAGAGTTGGCCCAATCAATCGCTTCACAGGGATTAATCGAACCCTTAGTTGTGAGGCCGATTGCAAAACAGCGCTATGAAATTATTGCTGGGGAAAGAAGATGGCGTGCGGCAAAATTAGCAGGATTAAATGAGGTTCCCTGTTTAATTGGTGATTATACTGATAAACAAGCTTGTGCTTTGACCTTAATTGAGAACATTCAACGTCAGGATTTGAACTTAATTGAAGAAGCTGCTGGTTATAAGCGTTTGATTGATGAATTTCATTACCATCAGGATGAAATTGCTGTATTGGTAGGAAAATCCCGTAGCCATATTGCTAATGTCCTGCGTTTGCTTGGCTTATCAGATAAAGTTAAACAATTGATTAGGGATAAGGTGTTATCTCTTGGGCATGCTCGAGTATTGGTAGGATTAAGTGTTGGACAACAGGAAATGTTTGTAAGTCAAGTCATTGAGAAGGATTGGTCGGTCAGGCAATTAGAGCAAGAGATTAAGTCTTATAAAAGTAAAAATATTGATGCCCCTAAAAATCCTAAGAAAGACAGAGATATTGAGAGGTTGCAGACTATCTTGGCAGAGCAAGTTGGTGCTCCTGTTCAAATTGTAAACGATAGTGAAGATGGAGGATGGTTAAAAGTAAAATTTTTTGATAATGATACCCTTGCAGGGCTTTTGGAGCGTTTGGGCTTGAGATATGATTAGCGTATTGGTGGTGAAATTAACTCAGAAGTTATCTCAATGTATCAAACGATTCAACCTATTTTATATATTGAAATTCAATATTAAGGAAAATATTTAGATGAAAAGGACATTAGCTGGGGTATGCTTGTGGGCGGTATGGTCAATTTCATCCCATAGCGCTAGTATGCAAATTGATGTGGATAGATTAATTAACCGCTTAAATCCTCATGTAAACCTGGGGATAGTAGTTACTGATTTAACTTCTGGTGAGACTTTATATAAGCGAAATGCTAATCGTTTATTTATTCCTGCCAGCAATATGAAGCTTTTTTCTGAAGCTGCAGCCCTTATGGCGCTTGGGCCGGATTACCAATTCAAGAATCAACTTAGTACAAATGCTACTCAATTGCAGCAAGGGGTTTTGAATGGGAATTTGTATTTGCATCTAAGTGGAGATCCTTCATTTAGTAGAGAAGATTTACGATCATTGCTTTCTTCTCTAAAGGATTGGAATATTACTGCTGTTCAGGGCAATGTAGTTATTGATAGTAGCTTAATGTCCATCCCTGCCTACCCCCCAGGTTGGTTAACTGCTGATTTATCTTATAGTTATGGTGCTCCTATTGCGCCTCTAATGGTGGATTCAAACAGATTAACCATCACCGTAAACCCAGGAGCTAAAGCCGGGGATCCAGCAATTGTAGAAGTAGATGATGGTGGCG
This sequence comes from Legionella norrlandica, assembly GCF_000770585.1. Lineage (GTDB taxonomy): Bacteria > Pseudomonadota > Gammaproteobacteria > Legionellales > Legionellaceae > Legionella > Legionella norrlandica. The sequence goes on from NZ_JNCF01000003.1 coordinate 56,560, forward strand.
GTACTATCCATCTCAATAATCAAGCTACGACGAAGGCGAGTGCCAAGGGATGTGGTGTGGGACTTTATTTAGATCCTGAAAATAATTTAACAGTGAGGGGATGTGTTGGATTGGGACAGTGGGCTGTGCAACAACGCATAGCAATAAAGAATCCTTTTGTATACGCTCAAGGAATGATTATAAATGAGCTTGCTAAGGCTAATATCAAATTGAATGGACAAGTTGTGCTTGCAAGAGCCCCTGCAGGTACTTTATTGATTGCTACTCGTTATTCAAAACCGATTTCGCAACTTATGGCCGATACCCTGAAACCTTCTGATAATTTATATGCAGACAGTTTATATTTGCATGCAGCTGCTAAAATTAAAGGAGCTCCAGTTGATTGGAAACAGGCGCAACCTGTGATTAAAAACTTTTTACAAAAAGAAACAGGAATAGATTTAAAAGATTCCATCTTTACAGATGGGTCGGGACTATCACGTTATAATTTGGTAACTCCTGAACAGACTATGGCGCTTTTAAAATTTTTATATCAACGTTTTCCATTATCCTATGAATACATAGCTGCTTTACCTATTTCTGGGCGCGATGGTACTTTACAAAAACGATTTAAAACTCCAAATCAACAAGGTTTTGTTCGTGCAAAAACTGGAACTATGACCGGAATGAATAGTTTATCCGGATATTTGTATACTGCTAATGGGCACACTTTGGCTTTTGCTATGTATATTAACAGGTTGCCCGGAAAGCCAGCGGGGCCAGGACGTCCACTATTGGATGCGTTATGTACCTATTTCTTGCAACAAAGTCCAACAAGTAGCCGCTTGGCACGAGTATTTTCCCCTCATGCTCGCATCAAGTTCCAATTGAGTCCTACTCAAGGTGAGTTACAAAGAGCTCGCCAGGCAAGATGGAGGAATTTTGAAACTGTAGTAAGACAGGCTCTGAGAGGGCAAAATGTCAATGTAGTTTTTAGGGGTAATGAATTAATTGTGACAGACAATCAAGCTAATGCGAATAGTGTTTGGAAAGCACTGCAATCAGTTGGAAAAAAATACTCATTTGCAGTCGCTCTGTCATCCAAAATATTGCCTGTTACGCCTTCGAACAAACCTTTACTCCTCTGGGTGCAGATTCCATGGTCTGAGGATAAGGCAGAGAGAACCTGGATAATTCGGGAGGCTGTATAAAGAGTAATAATACAAAGTGAGCAGCCCGTATTAGTAAAGTATAATATGGGGCTCATGTTATGATATCTGAGTATTCAAGAGAGAAGCAAAAACGCAATAAAAAATTGATGTTAAGCCCGAATTAAATTGGAGTTTTAATTGAGTTGTATTCTTAAAGTAGCTATGTTGTTATTATGCTTTGTGTCGTTAGCTTTTTCTGCGCCACAATTTCTAACCATCTCTGATATTCATTATGGTGCAGAAAACACAGAAAAAGATGGACAGGATACTGGGAACGAGTTTCTGGCTGTTACTTTAAAGCGACTTGAAGAGTTAACACAAAAGGTAGATTTTATTTTGTATTTAGGAGACCTTCCGACTCATTCCTTGTTTTCTACAATCAAAAAAGAAGAATACGAAAAGGTGGTATTTCACGGTTTGTATGAAGCAGATCAGGGCAAAAAACCGATGTTCTATGTCACTGGGAACAACGATTCTTTGTTGGGGAATTACCAGCCATTTTCTTCAAATGGCAAATCACCCCTAAGTTTCGCTTCAGATTGGACTGGTGCTTGTGCTTATTGTGATGAGTTAATTATTGATGCCACGCCTATGTACCAGCATGGTTATTATTCAAGTTATGTTATTCCAAATAACAAAGATATAATTTTAATTGCGCTGAATTCCGTACAATGGACTAAGACCCCTATTTTATTGCCTAAATACCCTAATCAGAAAAAAGATGCTTTTATGCAGTTGTCTTGGTTAGAGCAGCAATTGAAAAATCACCATGCAAAACAATTATTATTAGCAATGCATGTGCCGCCAGGAACAGCTTATAACGGAACCTCTTTTTGGCATGAAATTTATCTGGATAGCTTTTTAAAATTATTAGATAAATATCACCATTCTTATGATCAAATTACGTTGCTCTTTTCCCATTCTCATATGGAAGAATTTAGGAAAATAAAATTATCTGATGGAACAAATATTTATGCTTACTCTACTCCAGGAATTAGTCGAGTTCACCATAATAATCCTGGTATGAAAATTTTCACTTTGGATAAGAAAATGAGAATCAGAAATTTTATAACCTATTTTACCTCTGATTTGTATGAGTGGGGGAATGAGTGTTACCAGGCTATGAGTGCTCCTGATGCTATTTTCCCAAAGTGCCAAAACCAAACTATGTCTCAGTGTTTGGGTGCTTTAAGCTCAGAGCAAGTGTGCGACAATTTGGAACATGGATTATTTTACGGAGTAAAAAGCACTCATGTTCCTGATCAGGCATGTAGAAAAACATACCAAGTCAATTAAGCTATAACCGCTTACATGTCAAGTTGCCTCTTCCCTCAATCCAAGCTGTCCTAGATTTTGTAGCAAAGGTGCATTTTCACATGCTATGTATAAACAATCTTGATCGCCGCTCAAATTGACATGGCAGTGCCATGCCCATACTGGGATATAGATAGCATCTCCTTTCTGCCATGCAACGATCTGGTCCTCAATGATGCTATGGCCATATCCCTTAATGATATAAATTAGCGTTTCATAATTATGTCTGTGCCTGCGTGTTGACTGTTGTGGCTTGAGCCCACCCAATGTCATACTCATTGTTTTAGATGGCAAGTCAACAATGCTGACAAAGTGATGGCGTTCAGCACTGAATATGGAACTGTCTCCTTGTGGCAAAGTTATATTCTTATGAATCAGCTTTTCTGGCATATTCACACTCAAGTGCGATGGGATTTTTGCAAAATCTTTTGATTGATAGTTCATGGTATTTAATCCAGTAGTGCGTCTAAAAAACGGATACGGTGTTTTATGATATCATCAGCCACTTTGCGAATGACAATGAATTTATTCGGATTTTTGACCAATATTTTTTGCAATACTTTGCGTAATGTTTCGGCGTGCCCATCATCACAGTGGATGTGTACGGTAAAAAACTCCAGATCTTCATTGTCAATATGGTGCGCTTTGAATCCGTTAATAATATGCGAATAAAGCTCTGGCACGATGGCTTCTGCACCAAGGCAAATGGCCGTGACACCGTATATAGCATCAGGATGGCGGCAGTAAAACAGCATGGTATCGATCAACTGTTTTGTTTCTGTCCGTATTGGCGCTGACATATCAACATTAAGTTTTTTCATCATATCCTGGTAGAGACGCGAGTGTGGAACATTAGAATCTTGTTTCAAACCCATTTCATCGCACAGGTTATCCAGTAGCTGGTTGAAATTTTCCTGGTCTTCCAGATTGGACAATACCGCACATAGGTAACGAGTAAAGCGGCGTGAATAATGTGCATGTTGAGCGACGAAGTTATCCAACTCACTGCGTTGTATGGATTGATTTGCACATTTGGCAATGAAACGCGATTGGCGCAATTTCTGGATCAGTTCGGTTGTTATTGTTTCTATGGCTTCAGACATAATTTTCCTCACATTTATATAGTATATGTTATTGTTATTTAATATTATTTGACTTTGTCAATGCTATTAGATAGCATGCTATTATTCAAGATCAAAGGAAGATAAATTATGTTAATAAAGAAACTGAATACCTTACCCCAGACACCGGAAGCTAATACTGTGTATATCCTGGAACCCTGCAATTCCAATCCCGATTACTATGATGAGCGTACCAACCGAAACATTGGTTGGATTAGCGAAGAAGAGCAGCAGATTTTGAAAGGCAAGACAATTGGAATTGCCGGTTGTGGAGGAATGGGCGGGCTGCTGGCGCAGACATTTTTACGGTGTGGAGTTGGTACTATCAAAATTGCAGATAACTCGTATTTTGATAATACCAATATCAACCGGCAGTTGGCCGCGACACGATTTTCCAGTGGCACCCAAAAAGCCCTGTCGACAGCGAAGATTTTGCGTGAAACCACAGATGATGCAACCATCCATGTTTATCCAGAAGGTATTCAAGAAAATACTGCGGCAGAATTTGTCGATGGCTGTGATCTAGTATGTGACCAGATTGAGTTTTGGTCAGTAGGAGCACGGATTTTATTACATCTACATGCGTATGAAAAAAACATCACAATTTATAATGCCAACACGATTGGTTTTGGCACACGGTTATTTCATTTCACTCGTGATAGTATGTCAATGGAAGAATGTCTCGGTATGAGTTACGCGGAAGCGCGCGAGCTAGAGCAAAAGCTCAATGCCAAAGCTGCAAATTTTGAGGAAAAATCAAGAGTAATGCAGGTGGTAATTAACGGGCTTATGCCGAAAATTCCAGATTATGCCTCGACAGCAAATCATTCTTATAGTCATTCTTCCGTATTTTATCAGCGGTTGCAACAGGAAGAAGTGGTGTCCATTATGGCATCTAACTGCCCTATGGCGGCAGGATTTCTAGCAAATCAAGTGATTTTGTATTTACTAAAGGATTCAACGATTAGACGTGATATCAAATTACCGCCATTAATGCCGAAATATGTTTACTTTGATGCGGCCCATATGGAGATCAAGGTATGCGAACTCAACAGGTAACATTTCATTTGCAAAAAAAAGCAGTAGAATTTAGTGCTGCGGTAGCATTTGCTCGAAAACAAGCTTTTCAGTGGTATCGTTGTGAACCATCGGATATTCCCGAACGCATTTTTGCTGCACGGGTCGGTGCGCAAGTTGTGGCGACAGTTGGTGTAACAGATAGCTTTCCGCGGCAGTTGCCGATCCAACAACTGTATGATTTGGAGAAAGCTCAATTGCCATGCGATTGGCACTGGGAGTCCGTAGTGCAGCTCAGCTGGTTTTTCAGCAACATGAAAGGCTGTTTTATGACCCTACTACTGAAGGCGCTTAACTACTGTCATCTTTCGAGCAAACGTTATGCGGTTTTGCAGATGAAAGAAGTGGTCAGCTCGATGTTGAAAGAAAAAGGTTTGCAGCTCATGCCGATTTTCTGCTCACAACTACGCCTGGATAAGGTGAGCGAAGCAGATCGAGGATATTATCAGGATACGTCACCTGTACGCCTTTATTATCTAGACATTATTAAGAACATTTTTTCTATAAGGAATTATATTTTGAGGAATCAATCTCAAGCCATATCACTTCAATACAATGATGCCTGTTACGAATTACACAGTGAAATTGGCTTATGAATACGGCATTTTATCCATGCATCGAGCCGTACAGTACATATTATCTTAAAGTAGATGAGGTGCATACGCTTTATGTGGAGGAATCTGGAAACCCTACAGGTTTACCAGTGGTGTATTGTCACGGCGGACCTGGTTTTGGGTGTGATGTGGATAACAGGCGTTACTTTGATCCAGAAATCTATCGAATTATCTTATTTGATCAACGCGGTGCCGGAAAATCGATCCCATTTGCAGAAATCAAAAATAATTTTACCCTAGCACTTGTATTGGATATGGAAAAAATACGGCGTCACCTTGGTATTGAGCAGTGGGTTGTGTTTGGCGGCTCGTGGGGATCGACTCTGAGTCTAGTGTATGCAGAAACATTTCCTGAGCGGGTGCTGGCATTGATTGTACGCGGGATATTTCTTGCGCGCCACGAAGATATCGAGTGGTGTTTTGCTGGTGGGGGTGCGAAATATGTGTATCCTGAATATTGGCAAGATTTTTATGAATTTATTCCGTTGGAAGAGCGTAGTGATTTGTTAAAGGCTTATTACCATCGTCTCATTGGTAGTGATGAGACGCTGAAACTGCAAGCGGCACGCACGTGGGTGACTTGGCAGGCAACATGCGCCTTGCTGCAGCCTAGTGCTGAATTACTAGCCTATGTACAGGAACCTGAGGTAGCATTTAGCGCGGCTTTGCTAGAGACTCATTATTATTCGAAGGGGTGTTTTTTGAGCCCTAATCAGATTTTGGCAAATGCCTATCGATTGCAAAATATACCGGTTACCATCATTCATGGGCGATATGACATGATTTTCAATGTGAAAAACGCATGGGATTTGCATTTAGCATTACCTAGGTCTACGTTAAAAATTATTGAGAATGGTGGTCATGCAGCACTGGACCCACCAGTCACTCAGGCTTTGGTAGAAGCGACAAAATCAATGGCACAGAAGTTAGCTCCTATTACCATCTAAATATCGAGCGAAGTGAGCTACTCGCGGACTCGGTTTTTAAATTTATTTTAGGACAATAAAATTGTTTATTACATTCTTTTATATTGGTGGTTTATTAGTTTCAATACTTTATGGCAGCGCCTATCTTTTGACGGCGTACATGAGAATTTTGAGCGGCGGCGAACTAAATATGGGAAATTTCATGTTGCTCATGGGCATAGGTACATTGACATCAGTTGGGTACTTGAACAGAAAATTACTAAGATATTTCTCAGCATTAGGCAACACGATAATCGGAACAGCATGTTATAGTGTCGGACTAGTGCTTTTAGGAATGGTGCACAATGTTTCCTACACCTACACTATCGCAATATTAATGGGTCTAGGGTGGGGGTTGATTTACACGGCAAGCATCATGGCATTAAATACAAATATTTCTGTCGCGCGAAGAAAACATCATTACAGCTATTACGCTGCCACCAATGCTTTAGGTGCGGGCATGGCGCCAGTGATTTTTCACTTTCTCGAAAGTTATGGCATTGGTTTGCTACAATTTTATTTCTCTGCAGGATTGTACGCAGGATTCATCGCTGTGTTTTGTTTCATAATTGCTGAAAATTTTGCCCGAAGAGAACAAGCACAGCACCACCAGTATATATTGCCAACCCAAAAGACAAGGCTGGGCGTGATTGAACGCAACGCCGTATTTATGGCTTTCCTCAGCGCCTGCATTTTCAGTACTTTGACATTTTTCCAGATAAGCTTCGCTGAAATTTATCATCTGAATTATGCAATCTTTTTCGCGCTAATCACATTAGCATTGATCCTGTCGCGTCTGGCACTCGCTCATCTGATTTCAGTGTACAACAACACGCTGTTCTACTTATCATTGATGATGCTGGGATCAATTATCATGTTCCTCTTCATCGACACACATTTCTCAATTTATATTATCAGCGCCATCTTATTTGGTATTAGTTACGGCTTGGTTTTTCCCTTGATTCAAACCCTCGCTGTTGCCTATTCGCATGAAAGTCTGCATCCATCCATCATTACCAAATTTGTGTTCGCCTACTTCATCGGCATTTTTTGCTTTCCTATCGCCGGTGCCAGTATACTGGTATATCTCGATCCTCGCATGATCCTTATACTACTCGCTATGTTAGCATTAACTTATTCGGCTATTGCCACAAAAACATTGAGGATGGCGAGAGCTTCCCTCATAATAGGCTAAAATTTTCGAGCGTGGGGTTCTTGTGGAATACGATTTAAAGGAAAGTACTTCAACATTGATTAAAAAGGCGAGTCAGCTGTATATTCGCCTGGCCAACACCTATCTTAAAGAACTTGGGATTCCTCACGGCTATTCTTATTTCCTGCTGCAATTATGGCAAGAAGATGGGCAAACGCAGACGGTGCTCCATAAGAAAATTGGCATTGAACAGCCAACGGCAGTGCGTACCTTAGATCGCATGGAAAGAGATGGCTTTATCCTGCGCGAGCGCAGCAAGGAAGACCGACGTATTATCAAAATATTCCTTACCCAAAAGTCCAAGGATTTACATGCAAAATCGCTGAAAGCAGCGCGAGCAATGAATAATGAGGCGCTTGAAGGATTTTCGGAGGCGGACCGTAAATTGCTAAATAAAATGTTGCGAGATCTGATTGAAAACTTGGAAATTAAATTAAAGTGAGCAATCACAAAGGCAGAAAATGGAAGATTGCTTTAGAAAAATTTTTATAAAAGCTTAGCCTGATGTTCATTATCTATAGGTTCTAAATGAGCTTCAACTGTCCTTTTCAGAGTGCTGAGGTCGTCCTCAGTTTGTGTAGTTTTTTTATTTCTAAAAAAATCGATTAGTGGGTTCTGGTGCGTTTTTATTGTCCTTAAATTTTGAGGATTCAAGGTAAATGCCGAAATTAATCCATAAATTTTTTCTAGATTTCCCTGTTGGCATTTTACTTCAAAAATAAAGTGCTTTAATAACTCACCCTTTTCACGCCGTTGTGCGTCGGTGGATTGACACATTAATTGTGCTCTTGAATAAAGAGCATTTAATGCCAATATGATATCCTCTGGTAACTTCGTTACAGGTTCAGGCGTTTTGGGGATTGAATCAGTAGTTTTGGGCAATACATCAGAAGTGTCTTTATGTTTACGCTTTGTCAAAACTGGGGGTTCAAATTTGAAAATTTTATCGTAATATTTTTCCTTAAAATATTCTGCTAACCAAGTATGCATAGTTGCAGTAGGGTGAACATCATCCAGAACATATAGCCTTTAGCAGGTGAGATATGCTTTTTTTGATCAACAGGATTTTGCTGATTTTTTTTGAAAAGATCAGATTCGACATAAGGAGATTTTAATTTATCTCTTTCAAAGCCATATTGTTCAGGGTTATTATAAACTTTCTTGAATTGTTCATTAACATCAAAAACCGAGAGATTAATAGGGATTCTTAAGTTTTGGTATTTTTTAATTAACTCAAGGGATTTTGTTCGTAGTTGTTGATTAAAATATTCAGTGCTGTTTGATGCATTCTGTTGTTCCTCTCTACTTTTTCTTTGGTATCTAGGAGTTAGAGAGAGATCTGGTAAATTAAATAAAACAAAATTTCGATAACCGTTGCGGATTAAAAGCTCAATGTTTTCTATTCGGTCATTAACTGCTTTATCTGCTGCTGCACGGCTAGGTTTTTCATTAGCAGTGATTAAATCATTTGCTCCAGACCATTCAACTACCAAAGTTTCTGATTTTTCAAGATTAGAGATATTATATTTTTTATCATCGTTTAATAATTGATTTCGTTTACCTCCTAAAGTCGCAAGAATCAATCTTGTAAAAAACAGGGCTAGATTGAAGGTAAAACTGGAAGAATAGTCATGGGCAGTTAATCCGCCTTCACAATAAAAACGAGCAAACCGGGTGCCTTTGAATAGAATATGATTGTCTTCGTTTAGACTAAAAGATTTTTCATTTTTCCTTTTTTCTTTATTATTACTTAGTAATTCATCACTAATGTCCGCATTGTTTATTGCATCATTTTGCAATTTCAATTTTTTTCGAATATGTTCAATTTCAAATTGTTCTGCTGTGGTGGCACCAACATAATCACCCCAAAGAAAACCATTGGTAAATCGTCCTCTGGGGGATTTACTGCTTAAACCACTTAAATAACTCATAGGAATAAAGCCTAAAAGTTCACGTTTATTCAACGTTCCTTTATCGGATAAGCTATCCCCTAAAACGACTAAATGAGAAATTTTAATAGGTTGGTTTGGCATATTTAAATTTCTATAAAAACTATATGTATATATTATATGCATAATGATAATTTATAGGTATAGGAGATGTAAATTTTTTTGTTAGAAATAATAGGGTGTATTGATAAGGGCTAGAGGTATTTATTCAGTTGCGAAATTAAAATAAGTGTTTTGATGGGTTCATTTTTAGAGTGAAATGTCACCATTCATAATAATGATGTTTAAGGCCAAACCAGGTCATTAGATTTTGCAACAATTTGCGATTGGCTTCATGTGATTTTCATGGAATTACCTTCATTTTCGGGTATTACAGAAGCTGGGGTAGCTTGCTGATCTTCATCAAGTTCTTTTCTGTCTTGCTCTTGTTGTTCTGGAGATTTAACCTGTAGATTCTCTTCCCCAACTACAGAGAAGTCTCTTGGTATATCATATAAGGGACCCATCGAATTGGCATAACTGGAATTATTACTTGAGGGGGCTTCCTTATCACTGACAGGTTTTAGGCTAGTTTCAAATTCTTTCCTAGCTTGAACAAGCATTTGAGCAACTTCTGATTTTCTTTGATAATTATCGATAGCATTATAGATTGCGACTCCTGCACTTATAAGTATTCCTATACCTACAATACTTGAAGCAACAGCTAATATTCCACCTCCCTTGCCGAGAGGGCTTGAGCACATGCGTTCCCACCAGGATTTGGGATACCCGTCCCAGGCGCCTTGCATTTGTTTTGTTAAATCTTTATGGGCTTGCATTTTACCAGCTTTTGTTTGATGCAAATTGCTCATAATAGAAACGTCTTCTTCCGCATAGTTTCGGGATGTAAAAAGAGTACGGCTGCCATCTATCGCTTCAACTTTTGCCGAAGCGCCCTGATCAAGAAGACTCACAATAGAAGGAGCAGTTTGCAGCCCAGATTTGTTGTATTCTGTATCAATGGCTAGTTTTAATTCTTTTGCCAGGTCAGAAACATTTCCACCTTTAGCCAAATTTTTCAATGCAGCTGAAATTTTTCCCATTTCTTCTGGCATGGGATCTTTATTATTCATACTATCTAATATGGCTACGCGTCCGTTAATTGCTTGAGCTCTTTCATTTCCACTCTTACATCCTCCAATCGAGGCTTCTTCTACAAAAACTGATAATGCCTGGAACGTTTTAGAGTATTCATGGGTAAAATGTAGGTTATTAGCCATTAATTGTTTTAATGCGTCTTTAGCAGTATCCAGAGTATTTTTTTCTCTTCCTTCCTGGACAGGTTCAGCTTTCCATTCATTTTTAATTTCTTGTATCATGTCGATTGCTTTCAGACCTTCGACAGAGTTTGAAAAGAATGATTCACGGTTTGGTGAGCGGGCCAAGTAGTTTTTGTATTCGTTAAAAATTTGAGTTATTTTCTCTTGTTGTTCTGGTGTTGCGGTTTCATAAAGAGTATGAATTAAGGCCATTTCAGCCATTAAAGTGGTTTCTTTTCGTAATTCGTGTTGATTTTCTGTCTCCAATAGTTTGGAGTCATACCCCAGAGTATCTCCAAAACCATTGACTGATATGTTTTGCACAAAGCAAAAAACTGGGGCTTCACCTTCTTTTTTAAACTGATTGACATTGTAGCGATGTGCTCCTCTTAAAATATGTTGTGCGCTTTGAGTTTGGTAATTTTTAGTGACAAGATCATCCATATTATCGTTGAAGGCGGTATAACTATTATAAATAAACGCCCGTGGTTTTTTATCATTCCCATCCAAACGATTTTTTAAATCATATTCTTTGGTGATTGCCGCAAATTTGTCTCTTACATCCGAAATATAGGCTTGATCATCTTTCAGCCCTTCTTTAACAACAGGGGACGGAGTGCGGATTTGAATACGATAATTGTTATTGAGTTTTACAGTTCCATTGTCTTTCAATGAATGCGTTATTAATTGTCTATGACCAAATTGTTCGCCTTCGATACGGTGATGGGCAGTATTTTCCGATCCTTTAATTAAGGTGGCTAAGCCAGAAGACACATCAGTATGTAATACATCATTAGGTGTTGATGTAGTCGCTTCAGCCAAATGTTTTAATGATAGATTTGCTTCTTTCAATGCTTTTTTGTCTAACTGAAATCCAGTGTTAGCTACAACCCGTTGCATTAGAAGGTATGCGCTTCTGGCATTATCTCTTTTCGTGCTTTGTCCAATGATTTATTTAGCTTGGCAATATCGAGAGTACCATCTTTTCGTATAGCACTCTTCAGAGACTTGGCATAAGCTTCCATGATTCTCTCGTTAAGAGCCTGAGTGGTTTCTTGATGCGCCTTTTCAAAGCGTTTCGGATCATCTGACTTGCTCACTTGTTGATAAACGCGTGCAGCGAGGGCTAGATGGAAATGAAATTCCTGTTGGAGCGCAATGATGCTGCCTTTAGGTGCTTTGTCAAGTCGCTCTATGACGGCTTCTGGGTTTTCTATGTTGGCTTTTTGTAACGTTGTTTTTAGTTTTTCTTTAAATCTATCTGCTAATTCTGGGGTCTTGGTGATATCAAGACTAACTGTAGTACTCGGAGATATTTTTATTCCAATGATCTTATCTAAATCAGTAAGATTTTCTGCTGAAATTGGTGGTTCCTTGTTAAGACCTGTATTTAATTCCGCTACAATTTCTTCAATGTTTGGTGTTACGTCAATTAAAAGACGCCCTTGAGGGTCGAAGGGAGGGTTTCGGTTTTCTAAAGCAATAGCTTGTGCCTTCTTAACCAAATAACTCATGTAAATGGCCTGGGCTTCGGCCTGTTCTTTTGTGAGTTCTGTTAACATAAAAAGACTCTCATTAAAAGGACTATTTATTTAATTATAAGCATAGATACCTTAAGAAGAGATTAAGCATAGAAATAACATTGAAATTATTGGTTTCCTTAAATATGGAGTTTCGCATTATTCAATGTGGATTTTTAGTAAAAATCAATAGTAGTAGTTGTAACATCCAGAGGTTCAGGAGGACCATCTACATCTAATAGGACAGGCTCAACAACAGGAGAAACAACTGTAACTTGTTGATATTCTACCACTTCTTTCATAGTGCAGCAGCCAGTCGTTGTTACAGCAATGACGATCAGTATTATCCATTTCATAGCGAAACCTCTCGTTTACGACTAAATAAATTTTAGTCCATTTGGTCACAAATTGCCAATTTAACTTAATAACCAGAAAGTTTGGAAAGGGATGGTAATAGACACCACTCTTTAATGGTAGATTTCAGTCTAACGGATAGTTTCGTAAGTTATTTAATAAGTATATACTCATCGTCTTGATTATCGGCAGAATTATGAATTTATTTAAACGCAAATTCTGGAGAAGAATCGCCCAAAATTGAGAGAAATCAATGCTATCAAACAAAATTTCTAAAATGCCAGGACTGGGCTAGTGGAGCATTTTGGGTACTTCAATGAAGATGGTTTTGCTTTATCGAAGGTCGAGTGATTTTTCTCAAATTGTGCGTTTATAATTCATCAGGAAAGGACACCAGTGATTGATATGGGAATAATCATTACGCCATTTGAGCATTTAGACACTATTTCAGTAATGGGAATTAATGTTCGCGGAAATGTAATTGAAGACAGCCTCATTCATCTGGTCATTGCGCAATTTTTATAGGGTGTGGTGATGTTAGATAGAGCAAGTGTAGTGGATGAGCAATTTCTGAAAAGAGTATTGCAAGGGGATTTTCCTCAACTGAGAAGTAACATGAGCCCGGATACAGCAGAACTGGACAAAAAGACTGCTATAGAATTTTTTGACTCACAAATTAAATCCAGGCTTCTTGATATCATTGCAAGGCAATTAAAGGAAAAAGGATTATCCTTTTATACTATTGGTAGCAGTGGGCATGAAGGTAATGCTGTATTTGGTCAAGTTTTCAGAACGACTGATATGGCCTTTTTGCATTACCGTAGCGGGGCGTTTTTCTTACAACGAGCCAAACAATTACCCGGGATAGATGGTGTAAAAGACATATTGTTGTCATTAGTGGCAGCAGCAAGTGATCCTATTTCTGGCGGCAGACATAAGGTATTTGGTAGTGTGCCTCTAAATATTCCACCTCAAACATCAACTATTGCCTCTCATTTGCCAAAAGCTTTGGGTGCTGCTTTATCAATTACTAGAGCAAAAGAATTAGGATTACAAAATAAGTTGGCATCAGATTCGGTAATACTTTGTTCTTTTGGTGATGCCTCTACCAATCATGCGTCAAGTCAAACTACGCTGAATGCCTGCTCATGGATTGCCCAACAAAACTATCCTTTGCCTATCGTTTTTATTTGTGAAGACAACGGGATCGGTATATCTGTCCCTACTCCCCCTAATTGGGTAGAAATATCAGTCTCGTCGCGCCCAGGCATACATTATATTCAGTGCGATGGCTTAAATATTGCTGATGTTTTTGCTAAGGCTCATGAAGCCGAATATTTAGCAAGAACTAGAAAACAACCAGTTTTCTTACATATGCGTTGTGTGCGCTTATTGGGGCATGCGGGTTCCGATATTGAATCACAATATAATTCTCAGGAAGAAATCGAACGCCGGGAGGCCAACGATCCTTTATTGCATACTGCAGGTATTTTGTACCGAGAAGGGTGGATGAGTTTGCAGGCAATGGTTGAACTTTATCAGGACAACAGAACCTTAATTGAAGCAAAAGCATTAGAAGCAATTAGAGAGCCAAGAATGGGTAGTGCCGAAGAAATCATGGTCTCTTTAATTCCCAGAATAGAAGAAAAGCAGGAATTTCCATTACCCAATGAAAACAAACGGGCTCAAGTGTTTGGTAGTGCTTATAATCAGCTCACTATAAAACGCAACTTATGTCAGCATATCAATTTTGCCCTTACTGATCTGATGATGCAATACCCTAATATGTTGCTTTTTGGAGAAGATGTTGGAAAAAAAGGGGGGGTGTATCGAGTGACTGCTGATCTGCAGGCGCGGTTTGGGCAAAGAAGAGTATTTGACACACTATTGGATGAAACGACTATTATTGGTACAGCCATTGGTTTGGCGCATAATGGCTTTATTCCTGTTCCAGAAATACAATTTTTAGCTTATTTGCATAATGCAGAAGATCAATTACGTGGGGAAGCATCCACTTTATCTTTCTTTTCAAGTGGCCAATATCAAAATCCTATGATAATTAGAATTGCCTCTCTTGCTTATCAAAAAGGATTTGGAGGTCATTTTCATAATGACAATTCAATTGCTGTTTTAAGAGATTTACCAGGTGTTATTGTAGCTTGTCCTTCTAATGGCCCAGATGCTGCAAAAATGTTGCGGACCTGCATGCGTCTTGCCTATCAGGAAGGAAGAGTCATTGTTTTTTTAGAGCCCATTGCTTTATATATGACCAAAGATTTGTATAGCCCTGGAGATAATGAATGGTTGTTCGAATATCCCTCACCAGATGAAATGATTGCTCAAGGAGAAGTTGGGGTTTATGGAGAGGGAGATACCGTTATCTTAACTTATGCTAATGGTTATTATTTATCTCGTCAGGCTGAAAAGGTTTTGCGAGAAACTCATGATATTTTTGTTAAGATCGTTGATTTACGATGGCTTAGTCCTTTACCTAAGGAAGCTATTTTAAAGGAAATTGCCAAGGCAAAACGTATTTTAATTGTTGATGAGGGTAGACAAAGTGGTTCAATTAGTGAAGGATTGATGACATTATTGATGGAAGAAGCTTCGGTACGTTTAAAAATAAAACGCATTACTGGGAAAGATTGCTTTATTCCATTGGGAACAACCTGGCAATATTTGTTACCAAGCCAGGAAAGTATTATAGAAGCGGTGATCGCATTACAGTCAGATAAAAGGGAGAAGGAAAGTGGACGACTTGTTATTTCTTGATGAGCAATTACACGACGACGAGCGCATGATCCGAGACAGTGTCTCGCGTTTTGTTAGCAATGATGTAATACCTTTAATGGCTGAATCTTATGAGCACGCTCATTTTCCTAAGGAGTTGATAAAAAAGTCTGCTGATTTAGGTTTGTTGGGTTTAACCTTGCCGGCGCAATATGGTGGTGCTGAAGCTTCGTATGTCGCTTATGGTTTGGTCTGTCAGGAATTAGAGCGTGGAGATAGTGGCTTGCGCAGCTTTGTTTCTGTACAAAGCTCATTATGTATGTATCCGATTTTTAAATTTGGGAGCGAAGAGCAAAGAAAGCGATATCTACCCGAAATGGCTGCAGGCCATATAATTGGCTGTTTTGGATTGACTGAACCTGATTCAGGTTCCGATCCGGCCAGTATGCGTACTAATGCCAAGAAAGTCGCAGGTGGTTGGATTTTAAATGGTGCCAAAATGTGGATTACTAATGCCCCTATTGCAGACATAGCAATAGTATGGGCAAAAACAGAGGCAGGAATTCGCGGTTTTATTGTGGATACAAAATCTGAAGGAATGAGCTGCCCTGAAATTAAGCTAAAAATGTCCCTACGTGCCTCCATCACTGGAGAGTTGGCTTTCGATAATGTTTTTGTTCCAGATGAGAATTTTTTGCCAGGAAGTGAAAAAGGTCTTGGTGCGGCTTTAAGTTGTTTGAGTCAGGCGCGCTATGGTATCGCATGGGGTGCTATGGGGGCTGCTATGGCTTGTTTTGACATAGCTCGGGATTATCTACTAGAGCGTAAGCAGTTTGCTAAACCTTTGGCCTCTTTTCAGTTGATTCAAAAAGATTTAGCGGATATGTATACAGAAATTATCAAGGCTCAATGTCTTAACTTACAAATTGGCCGCTTAAAGGATCAACATCGTGAGACGCCAACAATGATTTCCTTGGCGAAAGGGAATGCATGTCGTGAGGCATTGAAAATTGCAAGAAAATGTAGGAATCTAATGGGCGGAAATGGAATTAGTCTTGAGTACCATGTCATTAGACATATGCTCAATTTGGAATCGGTCTTCACTTATGAGGGTACTGATAATGTACATACCTTGGTGTTAGGAAGACATATAACAGGAATTAATGCTTTTGGTTAAAGACTTTTCTGCTTTTATCAAGTAGTTCTGATTACCACAAGATAATGATTCTTAAATAATTACAATTTAAGTTCCTCTTTTAATAGAAGAGGGACTTGATAGGGATTTTAATTTTTTGGGAACTAAGCAAGTACTCACTAGGCTGTTGCATTGACTAGGACAAATTTTGCGATAACTGTTCGGGTTTGAATCTTGATAGAACGCCAGAGTTGTACCCAAGCGGAAAGATGAATGAGAAGTGCGGCATACCTCGACATGTGAGCATTTTCAGCCAATTTTTGTTCAAGATAGGCCAAGCATGGCTGGTGATGCAGTGTGAGTTACATTTTGTGTGCGCGCTTATTGTTTGATGAATATTAAAAACCTCTTGAAATCTTATTCAGAAAGCTGTTGCTTCGTTGGTGAGATGCTCGAATCCTTAGGAATAGTTGTGCTTCTTGTTTCCTCGCACTTACTGTTTTGCAGAAAATTTCGAAAGAGGTCTGATTTAAAACGGTTTTTACAAACAAGTACAGGAGTTTAATATGATTAACATGAAGTTAAAAGCAGCTTTAATAGTATGTTTGTCCGTTCTAACATTAGGTGTTTATGCCAATTCATTAAGTAAGGAAACTATTCTGCAACAATGTCGTGACTTATCTTCTTTAGTGGCGTCATTAGTTACCAGCCAGGAGAAAAGAGCTTGTGCGGAGAAGCTTGCTCTGGCTTCAATGCATATTGATACGGCCATAGATTGGATAATAGAAGATGTTTATCATGCGGCAAGGCAAGAATTAGACAATGCGTCTTATGCTTTACAATATGCGGAGCTAAGTAGTTGCAATCGTTATATCCAGATATCTCATTCTAAATTTGAAGCCCAAAGACTAAAAAATCTACTATAAAAATAATTTTTCCAACAAAAAGTCTCATTGCTTTCATGAACAATGAGACTTCTGTATTTTACAGGTATGTAGAAGGGCATTCTAAATTAAGGATAAAGCTTCTATGTCTCATGCTCAAATCACTATCGAAAGAGTTTATTCCCCGCCCGAGCATAAAGAGGGAAAATGGATACTTGTAGATAAGCTATGGCCTCGCGGAATTAAAAAAGACAGTATTGCTTTTGATATGTGGTTAAAAGAAATAGCTCCAAGTACTTCTTTAAGAAAATGGTTTCATCAAGACTCTAATAATTGGTGTAAATTTGCCAAACGTTATATACAAGAGCTCCAAGAAAAATCAGATCTTATTGAAGATATTCTAGAAATGGCAAAAGACTCGTCAATCACCTTATTTTATGCTGCAAAAGACATCCATCATAATCATGCCTTGGTTCTCCAAAAAGTCTTATTATCTTGGCCAAGAACACCAGAGATTAAATAGAGATATAGCGAAATAAAAAAATTGTATACGCTGAATTTTATATACAAATCATAACCCTTGTTATTTTCATCTTATTTAGATATCATTCCCAACCAATCGGGGCGTAGCGCAGCCTGGTAGCGCACTAGCATGGGGTGCTAGTGGTCGAAGGTTCAAATCCTTCCGTCCCGACCAAGCCCAGTATGGGTTATAATAAATCCGAATCCCCTAACAACAATTCTGGGCTACACTTCTGGCTACACTTTTCAAAATTAGATACAACTCGTTAATCAAATGATGGTAAAACTTAAGCTTGTCATCATTAAAAATATCAGAGAGAAAATAATTGGCTCTTCCCCAAATCCGGGGGCACTAATCAAGAACATAAAACTTTAACCCTTAACCTATAATTTTCAAAGTTTCTAAATCCATAAGCACGGCGCTGAATCAGCTTCATCTTACGATGGAACCCTTCTGTAATGCCGTTGTTTTTAGTAACCCGCCACATTCTAACCACTTCCTCTCGCCATTGATATAATGTTTTACCTAGAGTCTTTAGTGAATCAAAAGGACTTTCTTTCAAACTGGCAACCAGTTTAAGAAAGAGAGGTATTAAACGCTGTTGTTGCAAATAACGTTCTCGTCTGTTGAGTCGCTTTACAGTGAGATTATTGGGATTGGTTCTCAGGGCTGCCAAGAGACCTCGTTGATATTTCATTTCAGGGTCAATCTGCTGATAAGTCTGTAAACAAAATTGGTTCAATAAACGAATCACATGAAAGCGATCCGCAACAATCATTGCATTAGGAAAGTAACGCTTGATTAACTTACGGTAACTGGAGCTTAAATCAATACAGACTACCTGTACCTTTTCTTTTCCTTCCAATGTATTAAGATAGCGTTCTAAATCCTTCTCCGAACGCCCCTCCACTACATCGAATATTTTATGTTTGCCCAAGTCACAAAAAGTTGTAGCATAACCCACTTTCCGATTAAATGAATGTTCATCAAGTCCTAATACTCGGGGACAGGAACGTGTCGCTATCTTCTTATAGCGAAGCTCATAACCATAATGATACCAGCGCTCTACAGTCGACTTACCCAGCTTTAAATCACGAGCCAAATCCTTTTGACTCACTCCTTTGCTGTGATAATGAAATACCTGTTTACGCAAACTCTCGCTCGCTCTTTGATACTTGCCTATCCCAGGAAAACGCTGATTAAAATAGCGACCACACCCAGGACAATAATATTTATGAGCCTTGATACACAAGTAACTGCGTCTTAATCCAATCGACTCATGACGTATGCGTCTTATAAAACTGTCTTTTTTACGTAACTTCTTATTACCACAATGAATACACCGAACTACCCGGCGATAACTCACTTCAATATAAACCGGGTTCTCTCCACTCACCTTTTTAATAGAATATCCTGGTAAATTTAGGATACAATCTTTCTTAGGCATTTTAATCTTCCTTTTGACCGTCAAATCAAAGAGTTAGTCTATGCTAACTTGATTAAAATGCCCCCTTATTTGGGGTAGAGCCAAATAATTACTTTATTTCCAAAATGATTGAGTAAAATTCCAATCATATAAAATGCGCCGATTGATACCAACATTGAAATTGTACTAATTAGTGAATCAAAAGTTGCCCTAATGTGATTGCTAATATTTTTATGTAGTAATGCACTTATAATAATCGAAGGATATTTAAATAAAATAAAGCAAGAAAGAAATAGGACAATAGGGATTATTTTATAGATTTCATTTCCGTCATATCCTATTAGATAGCTTGTAGCAGCAACGAAAAAAGCCATGAAGAATAAGCTTAGTTTTATTGAGTTTTTCTTTTCAGCAAAAAACGATCCTAGTGCTTGAAATACTAAAATGACCGCAAAAACAATTCCATATACTATTGCATCAGAAGTATGTTCACCTAAATAATCATAAATGGAGTTACAAATCTCTAAAATCAAAATATCTTCTATACTTATATAAGGTTTTCTTATTTTGTAGAATATCATGGGTAAAATGCCACTCGATAGGACAATTGCCAAAAGCTTTATTCAAAATTTGGGGAAGGCCATTGATGAAGCACAGGTGGCTACCATATTGCAACTATTGGATGATTCAGAGGTAATCTCTCATTTAACGAAAGGAGATGCAGGTCATTTTTTTCATATGTTTAGCTTTGCCGTTAGCAAAGGACATCCTGCTATTGCTGAGGCTTTTTTCAAGCAAGAACACTTATATGATATATTCACAATTCTGTATCTAAAGGGTGAATTAGCAAACGATTTTTTAGGTTTGGTTGATATTCTATTATATAAAATAGAGGACATGGAAAGCCTATCACCCTCTTTAGAGGTGATAAAAATCATTTACGATGGTTTTTTAATTTATGCTAATAACGATGAGATCTTCCCAGATATCACTCAATTAACCCAATCAAAGTATATCCTTTATCAAAATGAACTTCATTTTTATGATCATTCAAAACATGAAGTTAATCGGGTTAGGGTTTATGGGAAGGATGAGGTCAAGCTCCTGGATTTTTTCGGCAAAAATCCTATTGAAAGATTATCTATTCAACAATACTTGATGTCCGGTTCGTTAATTAACTCCGAAGAGTCATTAGGAATTTCTTCTAACGCTCCTATTCCTCTAATCATTGAGATTCCCAGTAAAGAAGAAACTATTTCACGTGAATCTACGAACAATTTTGCTATGCACTATCAGAAATTCAAGCATTTTTCTCCAACGCTTGATGATTTCGTATTTGCCTATCAAAAAATTATCGGTAAAAATCAAACAGCTATGATAAATCAAGTTTCTCAATACTTAAAATTGAACAATCGTCCGGAGCTTATTCCAAAAATTCAAGATGGGATCTGTGCAGCATTAACGCACTTATTTGACGAAATGTCTTTTGAGCAATGGGAAAAACTAACCGGAAGATTATTACAATGGGATGGTACTCAAGAGAGTCTGGATGCATTGACTTTAAAAGACGATTTTGAAAAGTTACTCTCCTTTGTTATCAAATATCAATTTGGTGAGAAAAAACATCATACCTATTTTTATACAAATATGAATTCTCATTTTGATATGCTTTTAGAAAAAATGGATGAGGGCAGTATTTTTCTTATCAATCCCTGGCACCAAATAGCCTTGAGAAAATCAGACAATGGTTCTTTTTTAGTTTATGATCCCAATTTTGATAATGGCGTTAAAGAAGTCAAGACGACAGGTGAAGTCAAAAATTTAATACAAAACAGTCTAGGCAATCATGTTATGGGTTTTAGTGAGCAAATGCTGAATTTACCTAATCCTATAGTTAAAGATGGTAATGCATTCATTCGAGAAGGAGGGCTTTTCTTCCTTTTTCATAGAGATCCTCCAGATTTATTACCCCAATTGCCCCAAAGAAAAGATGTTGATGGAGATACATTGACAGGATTATTGCTAAGAAACAATTTAGGTATTCCTTTATGGGCACTTTCAAGTAATAACCAGAAATTATTAAATTATCTTCATCAGCTAGTAATGGAATACATGAGTACGAATCCTAATTTTAAGTCAGAATTTAAACAAAGCTTGGAAGTGATATCTTCCACATGGCTTAGACGATTAGGGCTTGATTTATTTGCTGGCACTTATTCCGATCAAGAATTTGCAAGTAAAATAAGAGAATTTTACAAAACAAACCCTGAAAAAATAAATATTCATGAACAAATTGTTTCCATTTGTAATAAACATCTAGATATTATCGAAAATCATTTCAATGATGTGATTGTCTTAACTTATTTTTATGATTTAATGCACTCATTCAATTATTTTACCAGTCGTTGGGAGCTCATCAAAGATGATGAAGTTCTTCACTTAAAAAATCCCATACAAGGCACGCAACTTATGATTAGCACATCTAATGAAAATCAAGGCCAGCTCTGCTTTAAAGTAATTGGTAAACAAAATGAAGAAAAAGAATATCTTATACCTGGCGAGCTACAAGAACCATTACAGACTATCTCTCAGCATATACATTCTCTATATAAAAACCCCCTAACTTTCTCATCTGCCTATACTGCTCATGGATTACTGAAGCAAAAACCTCAAGAAGAAGTAAAAGACGCCAGTTTAGAAGATGTATTCAAAATAAAAAAATGAGATTCTGTCGGGCTGAAAGTGTTGATTTGGTAAAGAACTTAAACTTAAGAAATCTGTTCAAAGTAAAAATAATTTCAAGTCAAGACTATTTTTTTATTTTTTATTTGTTAACATAGTCACGTCTAAATTCTTTTTTCTTATCCATTGTCTGTGGATAACTTATTTTACCAACTAATGAGTGATTAATCAGTATTGTACTAGAACCCTTGTTAGGACTGATCTATATCGTTTTTAACCCGAGTAAATTTATTTAAGTTATTCACATTTTCTGTGGATAAGTCTGTTTATAGTTTGTCGAGCTTCTTGTTGGATTTTAGACATTAATTAGATTTTCTAATATGTATAAGGACAGATCCTGAATTTTGCATTACAAATGTGTCGATGAAGATCTAAAATCGTGAATATCTCTTTAAGTACCAATTTTTACCTGAGTCTTTTGACCTCTACTGTGAATTTATGTCACAGTATTCATTTAACAAAAAGCTGCTTGCAATTATTTTTCCAGCTCCTTCCAGGAGGAACAAATTGAATATTTTTCTAGCTGTAGGGCTTTTCACAATAGGGCTTTTATTAGTGCTTTACTTTGCTGAAAAATTAGTGAAAGGAGCCATTGGTACTTCTCTCAGTTTGGGGATTTCTACTTTTTTCATTAGTGTTGTTTTTATTGGTTTTGACCCAGAAAATTTAGCTGTTGGTGCAGTGGGGTCTTATAATGAAATGCCAGGTATTGCTTTAGGTTCCATTATTGGTGCCACTATGGTGGCTATTGCTCTAGCTTTTGGTATCACCGCATTGATTGCACCTATGACATTTAAACAAACACCAAAACGTATTCTTATTTTGCCTAACCTCGCTATTATTCTGCTAGGAGTATTAGCACTGGATGGAGAGCTTTCGAGAATTGACGGCCTAATTTTATTTATAAGTTTCTTCCTTTCTATCCTCTATCTTTTATGGCTTAATAAAAAAGGTTGTGACATCAAACCATCCCATGAGCTATCTGAAACTATCGCCTCCATTAAAAAAGAGTATCAATGGAAATCTTTAGGGCTCCTACTTCTTTCTCTTGTAGCCATTATTGTCGGTAGTGAGCTCATTGTTATGGGATCTAAAACAATCATTAGTTATTTTGGAATTTCTGGTACGTTTTTCGGAATGGTTATTCTTGCTTTTTTAGTAAGTATTGAAGAAATAGCCAGAGAATTGCCGGCAGCAATTCAAGGAAGATCGGAAATTAGTTTTGGTAATGTAGTAGGTTCAATTTTTGCTTTTTTCTTATTTAATGCAGGTATTGTTTCTATGATAAAACCGATTGCGGTTGATCAGAAAACACTAATGTTTTACTTACCTGTCTGCTTGTTCACCATGATCGTAATATCCCTTTTTATGTTAACGCAAAGAATATCGCGGTGGATGGGAGGAATTTTGGTGTTATTGTATTTATTTTTCGTGATAGGAGGTTAGGAATATTGACAAGTGTTAAGCATATTGCGTTTCATTCCTAATGGTTTGTTTCTATAAAGACTATAAAGCACAATTATTTTATCTTCTTGTTATTTTATAATATTATTAATCCAAAATATGTTCATTTTCTACTGTTTATTATAACCTGTTAAAGGTAAGACTATGCAAGCTTCGTTAATTAAACCAGAGTCGAAAGAATTTAGGCCGTGGAATTCGCCTCATCTTTTAAGTAATCAATTTCAATTGTTTGCTAAATTTATTACTGCATTGAATTCCAATACTCCACCTGAGCAAGTTGACAATAAAGATGAACTGCTTAAGGAATTAGAATTTAATATTATTAATGTATTCAGTCATCAAATGATGCCGTCGTGGTTAGCCTTGGCCAAATCGTATTATCCTTTTTACAAAAAAAGTAACTATGATAAAGCCTTGATTGAAGTGCTAGAGCATAAATTAAATATTAAAGCTACAGACTATGAGTCACTATCAATGCTAATTAAAGAGGTATTTTTAACAAAGTATCCAACGGTTAACAGCCAGTATCAACCGATTATCGATAATATTAAAACGGTAATGGCAAAACTAACGGCAGTTGCGCTATCAACCCCCTCTTTACTCAATGATGCCCATCAGCGTGATAAGAAGCAATTTGAGGAGGCCGGGCCTTCCATGTCAACTTGCGTTGGCTCTATTGAGACCATCTTACACCATATGATGAAGAGGGCAGAGATCAATAAATCTTTCGTTATTTCGGCTACCTCTTTACTTTTACAAGTGAAAGCAATCAAATCGCATTTTGAACAGATTACTTTAATTCAACAGCTTGAAAGCACTCAAAAGAAAAATAAAGAATTACAGGAACAGTTAGAAAAAGATAAGCCTGGAATGCAAGTGAGTAATTTGGCTCAAAAAAGTCAGGGCTTTGATGAAGAACAAAGCAGATTGCTTCAGTCATGGCAGTCAAAAGAAGAGCAGATGGCATTGGCTAAAGTGTTTAAATTACAGAAAAGAATTAAAGAATATTGTGACCACTTAACTGAGGCCTTAGTTAAATTGCCAAAGGATGAGAAGATTAGTGCAAAGTTAGCAAGTATGACTGTAATGAAAAACGATCTTGATAACGAGAAAGTGTTGCCAAGTCAACGGATTGGAACGTTTGGAAAACAACTGAATAAAGCAAATGAGCAACTTAAAGAGCATCGCGATCCAATGTGGGGAAGATTTCTAAGAGATTGTTGTCGTATTCTAGCGTTCACATTGTCAGGAGTTGCGATGTATAGAAAGCTTACTGGCCAGCCTGTGGACTTTTTTAAGCCAAGCCATGGTCAAAGATTTGTGGAAGAAGCGACTCGTATTACAACGGCTCATCTACTTATTTAGAGAAAGGTAAATACAACTCTCCTCTAAAATTAGCTTATTCTGTTGCGACAACCCTAAATACCACTATTAATGAATTATTTATTTTTAAGCGGGAGATATAGATGTTTGCTGATCCTAAATGGTTTACAAGAAGAAAATACACAGGTTGGGGTATCACTCCCAAAACCTGGCAAGGTTGGTTATATCTCGCTGTTTGGTTGGCGATTCTTATGGTAGCAGCCTATCTGATGAAAAGCTTCCATTTAAGTCAGTTACTCCAGACAATTATCATGTTAGCTATAGTTTTAATTTTAGGTATTGATGCTTTGGATATTGCGAGAAAAATGGATCTCGATGAAAGAGAAAGGTTGCATGAGGCTTATGCTGAGCGCAATTGTTGTTGGGCAATGGTCGCTGTCTTATCTCTAGGTTTGATAGTTCAAATCATTATGAGCACTAAAAACAACAATCTTGCTGACATTGATCCCTTTATTGTTGTGGGATTAATTATAGGAACCATTGTGAAAGCGATAAGCAATTGGTATTACTCAGATAAATAATTTTTGAGAGCATTATCATGGAAGACTATTTAATAAAAACTAAACATCTGGGGATACGCTTTCTTAAAAAAGACGATGACAACTATTTAAAACTCGTGGAGAAAGATCCGATTGTAAAAGAGTTTTTTCCTGAGGGTCCTTTAAGTGATAAGGAAATAAAGGATTATATTAATGAATGTTTGGTAACTTGCAAGAATAAACATTTGCCTTGTCTGGTTATTTTTAAGCTCTCTAACAATGAGTTTGTGGGAGAAGCTTATTTTGACCAAATAGAAACAGGAGAAATAAAAGTAGGTTATCTCTTGCATCAAAAATTTTGGAATAGAGGATATGCCACAGAAATGCTAAAAGCCCTTTTAAACTGGGCAAGGGATCATATAGACACAGATTATATTGTGGCCTATGCGGATAAGCATAATCTAGCGTCATTTCGGGTTATGGAAAAATCCGGGATGAAATATTATAAAAAAGGTCGTTACCTGGATATGGATTGTTATTTTTACCGAATTCGTAATCGATAATCAAATAAACCAGTTTAAATTGATCACTAATGTTGTAGATCAACACAGAAAAAAGTAATCACATTTTTGATTACTTTTTCACAAATATGCAGTTGTTCTATAGTTATAAATTCATTAGGATTATGTGCTTGTTTGATATCGCCAGGACCACAAATAACAGTAGGTATCTGGGCATCTTGAAATATACCAGCTTCTGTTGCATAAGAAACTTTGAAGCGTTCTTTTATTCCAGTTACTGCACGGATTATTCTTGTGATTGACGAGTCTTCCAAGGCACTGAATCCAGGGGCATCTGAAATTTCATCAAAATAAATAATTGCCTCTGGATAGATTTTTCTCATCTCAGGTAATAACTCATTATTAATATAATTTTCAATTTGGCTACGAAAATTCACCATTGGAAATTCATTGATATAACGAACTTCTAGAATAAACTCACAAGTCCCAGGAACTACATTCATTGCAATGCCACCACTGACAATATTGATGGTTATAGTGCTGAATGGGCAATCAAAATCATGATCAAAGGGGCCATGTTCTTCCACATAATTGGCGATAGAATGGATATAACAGATTAAGCGGCTTCCATATTCAATGGCATTGCATCCTTCAAAAGCTAGAGAAGAATGAACAGCCTTTCCTTCTATCTGACAATGATAAAGTTTTCTGGCCTTCTCGCCAATTATTGGTCGCATATTAGAGGGCTCACCAACAATGCAACCTTCGGGATGGATATTACTTTTTTGCAAGAAATCGACAACATAATCCACGCCGATACAACCTATTTCCTCATCACAAGTAAATGAAAAATGAATTGGTTTCAAAAGTTTTAATTGTTTAAGTTCAGGAACAAGAGCAAGAATTACTGCAAGAAATCCTTTCATATCACAGGCGCCTCGACCATAAATTTTATTTTCTAATTGAGTCGCTACAAAAGGATCAGTATTCCATCTTTGCCCTACTACTGGTACGACGTCCGTATGGCCCGAAAGAAGAATACCTCCCTCGATTTGACCATTGATTGCAGGTATTGTGGCAAATAAATTAACTCTTGATGCTGCTGGTCCAGGTATAATTTGAGAATGGATATGATGTAATTTAAACCAGGCATTAATGGCTTCAATAAGTTGCAAATTCGAATCATTCGAAATAGATTTGAAGCTGATGAGGTGAGATAGCCATTGTAAAGCATCCATGTTTATCCAAAATTAATAATCATTTTGTATTGTAAGTATATAAATACGCTTTAATTTTGTTTCGTAATGAATTAAAAATTAAAGCGTAAATTTAGAGTCCTATTGAATAACAAAATACTCAGGGCTGTAATCATAACAATGTAAAGAAACGACATCACTCCCAATTTTTACTTTGAATACCGCAGCATTGAGAGATACAAGTGAAGGGTTAACATCTTGATAGCATACTCTATTAGTACCATCGAAGGTAAAGTAATAATAATCTTGGCCTGGAGCTACTGTAGTGGTTGTTACGTACGTACCTCCTTCTTCATGTACAGCTATGGGACTACCCGTTATTGTGATTTTGTCCGCTGAAGCAGGGAGATTAAAAAGTAAAAATGTAAGAGCTACGACACCTAGAAGAAAAGCTTTCATTGTCCTATCCTCCATCTTTCCAATATTGATTTGATAAAAGACATAGTATGCTTTGATACTTCCTATCTTTTATATTAGATGAATTAAGAAATCATCCATGATGTGTTGACAAGATATATATGAAATGAAAAAAATTACGGAACGAGACATGTCAACATATCTTTAAATAAGTATAATACACTATTGGCAATAGGCAAAAAATAATCATATGATCCAATATTTAAATAAATTATAATTTTTTAATCTACTCTGAGTTATTTTTGTATTTAAAGATAATTATTATAAAAATACATCGCTGTAAATATTGGATGAGGGAACACCAGCAAGAAAGGCTTGAGTTTTCAATTTATTAGTTATTTCTTTAGGGCCGCATACAAAAACTCTGGTCTGACTGGGATTGTTTAGATGCGTTAATATCCGTTTATCAATCGAATATTCAGGATAGGTTCCTTTGCTTTGAAGCACACAAGGATCATAGTAAAATTGATGGAATAACAACGACAGTGTTTCAAGTTCTTCTCTGTGATAGATATCCTCCTCAATGATTCCGCCATGCACCAAAGTGATATTCCCTTCATGTTTTTGATTTAATGCGCTTTTAATAACACCTACTAATGGGGCTAGGCCGGTGCCTGTTCCTGCCAACAAGATATTAAATGACAGTTTTTCTGGATTATAATAATAGCAACGGCCAAAAGGACCTCGGAGAGTAACAATGGTATTGGCAGTGGCTTTTTGCATTAACCATTGCCCCATGGCGCCGTTTGGATAAATTTTGATGTGCAACTCGATATACCCGTCATGGCGGGTATGTTAGCAATGGAATAATTTCGTATGGTGCCCTCAGAGTTAATGAGAGATAAATATTGTCCAGGATACCAAGGGGCGGGATGTTCTACCTTAAGTTTGATTTGAATGACATTATAATTTAACCGTTGCAGACTTAGGATGCGAGCCTCTGTTTCACACTCTGCCGCTTCAGGTGATGTCACATGAAGCGGAGTATTCGGCTTGGCAAGGCAAGCCAGAAAATATCCTTGAGATTTAAGCAGTTGCGGTAGACCTTCTTGCCAGGCAGGGTTAATTTCTCCTTCTTTTGCTTTAATCAAGCACGATTGGCAAATGCCTGCTTGACAGGAGTGGGGATAGTCAATCCCATGACGCAAGAAACATTGTAAAATATTTTCATCGGGTGCTAAATGGTAAGATTGATTATTTAACTGCACTTTACTCATGAAGAGCGTCCCAACACATCATCTCGAACACTATTGGCAATTGCTGCTACTTCTTGAATATCCTCGTCACTCGCGCCCAACTCCTTCAACGTTGTTCCTAGATGTTCAATAACAATATCTACGTGTGAATCATTTAACCCGCGCTCAAGCAAATGCTGGTGTCCTTCCCGCATATTTTTTCCCGTATAGTGATTGGGTCCACCAAAGACCATGGTTAAAAATCCTTTTTGCTTCAGGATTTGTTTTTCCATGTCAACGTCATCAAAAAAATAATTCACTCTATCATCCATTAGCATTTTGCGGTAGAAAATATCCACAGCGGTATTAACCGCATGAGGGCCCCCTAATCGATCAAATAATGATTTAGACATGGTATACTCCTTAAAGATGTATTTGAAATACATCTTATAAAAAGAAATAATAGACGTCAATAAAACAGAAGGAATTTTTTATGCAGTTAACCCAATTTACTGATTACTCCTTGCGAGCTTTAATTTATATTGCCCTTAAAAAAGATTCTTGCACTATAAAAGACATCACCGACGCTTATTCAATTTCAAACAACCATATGGTTAAGATAATCCATAATTTATCCAAGATGGGTATGATTAAAACAACAAGGGGTAAACATGGTGGAATATTGATGGCAGTTGCTCCTGAAACGGTTAATTTAGGGGCGTTAATTAAAGAACTAGAACCTCATTTTGATTTGGTCCCCTGTTTTAATAGAGAAAAAGCAAACTGTTGCATTGCACCAATATGCAAGCTCAAAAGTGTTCTGCATGAGGCCCAACGTGCTTTCATGCAGATTTTAGAGCGCTATACTCTGGCAGATGTGTTACATAACCCGAATGAATTAGCTTCTTTACTGAAAATTATT
The DNA here is from genome assembly GCF_000770585.1 of Legionella norrlandica. GTDB lineage: Bacteria > Pseudomonadota > Gammaproteobacteria > Legionellales > Legionellaceae > Legionella > Legionella norrlandica. The sequence continues at coordinate 86,232 of NZ_JNCF01000003.1, forward strand.
TAACTTACTAATTTATCTATAAAAATTAATTAAACTTATTATTAGTACTTATTGATCGGAAAATGAGATAAAAGTATTGCATATGTCATTTTGATCGTATAGATTGCATTTTATGCCAAATAAAAACTGAGGGATTAATGTTGTGTCAAAGTGTTGCGATTTCTTTATAATAAGAAGCATCCTACAGGAAACGAACATCAAGAATCACTCAATTAAAATTAACGACTCCGAGTTAATTATTAAAAAAATATTAAATCAACAATTAAAAGCTCATTCAGTTAACAAACAACGGAATTTCAGCCTATCCGTAATCCAAAATTTATCAGCCTTTTCAAATAATAAACCCATACTAAGGAGAAATATGACCTAAAAAAACTATTAACGCTGTAACGAGACACGGAATTATGAATTTAAAAAAAGGAGTCAATATGTTTCATGTGGATAATAGTGGTAAAGGCAATTGTTTGTATTATGCTTATAGCATTTCATTAATGTATTACTTAAGAGCGAAAAATAATATCAGGATTACCGAAGATATTTTTAATAAATTAAAGCTTAAGGAAAAAGATCGGATTAGCTTAAGAAAATTATTATCTAAGGAAGCTGGAGAGGCGTTTTCCAGCAAAGAAATAAAAACGATTATAGAACCTATTCTTGGCAGGGCAACCCGAGATTTGGCCGCAGAGCATACCAAAGCAGAGTTTAAAGCTTCTCCCCAAGATACACCGCTGTTTTCATCTCTCCAGTATGGTTTGGAATTTGGTTTCAAACGATCGATGGAAGAAAATGGTTCAGAACTGTCAATGCTAATTGATCATGATTTTTCTAATCACGATTATATTGAGGCAGAGATATACAAAGTGAGAGATATTTTTCATGCCATGGAGACGTTTATTATTTCAAGAACATCCCATGTCATAGAGGAGTTCAATCGTCAGTGGACAAATAAAAAACAAGAACTCAAAGAGCTGGAACTCTCTGAAAAAGATATTCAATCTCACCAGGCAGCTATTTTAGATAATCTCATGAGACAGGAAACGGTGGAGTTTTTTTTATCTGATAATGAGAATTATCTTAATCAATATCGAGATCATCTCCAAAGCGAATATGTATGGGGTTCCGAAGAAACACTTATGGTATTGCATCGCGCTATACAGGGCGAACGAATGGAACGTAACCTTAAAGGAACTATCGATACCAGCTATGACAATGAAATTGTTTTACATCTTCATAGAAATGGCATAGCTCCTTTCCAGCAAGCTGGAAGCCCAGCAATGATCTTAAATAATGAAGGAAATGCTCATTGGACTTCAATAATTCCTGAATCAATTTTTATACCAAAATTCGCTGACAAAGAGCAGAATCTGATTGAAATAATAGAGAAGATACAAGAGGAGCATGGCAATAAGCCTCTTGGAGCTGAAAAGTATTCTTTCGTGAGTGATTGGACTAGTGATTTAAGAAAACAAATTGATGTTATTAAAGCTTGTCCAAATACGGCGATGACAGAAAAAGCAATAGAGTATTTCTTTCAGCTTATGGGTAAAGCGGTACCTAAATTAGTATCTGAATCCTCTTTGATGAGCTCATTTTCTAATATTTTTTCCGCTTTTCTGGAATGTATACCTGCCTTGATGAGTGAGAAAAAAGTCAGTATAGGGTTGGCTCAGTTAGGGTTATATAGTCATGATCGGGGTTCAAAGATAGCTAAAAATGAAGTTTTATTGCCAGAAAGTTTATCTAAAGAGGAAACAGTAGATGAAACAGTTTCTGTAAGTTTACTTTGATATTCTTCAAATACTGAATAACGATCGCAAATATTATCTTCCTTACAAAATATTTTGTAAGGAAGCAAGTTAAATGATTTTGACAGGGTAATCATAATTTGATATGGTTGTTTTTTGTTGACGCAATGAAGTCATATTTATACCAATAATATAATAACAGACTTCTTTCGAAACTCTATTGCCATGAAGAAACAGCTTTGTCGATACAGTGCTCGAATCCTCATATACTAACGTATACACTGCGGTTCTGTACTCCATTTCTCCTCGCACTTTTCTCACGGCAGCGAGTTTCGAAAGAAGTCTATTGAGGGATGCTAATATTTAATCAGTACAAACAAGAGAATTATGAAATTATCAACATTGCACGTTATTCATCTTTACGATTATCAGAAACCAGAGGACGGTAAGTGCCCTGTTCAGAAATTAAAAAAAACTCTTAATCCTTTGATACTATCAACTTGCATGCGTCACCTTTATTTGTTTTCCTCTGAACAATTAAATGATAAAGAACTAGTTCTGAAAGAGTCTTTAGAACAAATTAGAACCCCTTATCCTCATCAAAAAATGCCACATTGCGATTATTTCCAAGGGGAAGAAGCCTATGAATTTCTTCTTTTTTGGGTCATTGGGGGGCTTTCTCCCAAAAAACCTTTTGCTGATGAACGCATTCTGGGGGATTTAAGAAAAACTTGCAATAAATATGAATCATCCGCTTCGCCAATTGCAAAAGAAGTATGGAAAGCAAACAAATTATTAATGCTTGCTTTGTTATTGGATAGCAAATATTTAGTAGCTCTCACGAAAAAATTGAGCCATTTGCCAATAGAGGAAAAAAGATTACGGTTAAAAGAAGTTTGTAAAAACTGTGTTTGGGCACGAACTCAAGGTTTCATGAACATGCTGGTATCAATCGATTATGAAATGTTTCTTGATCGTGAAAAAATGCTTACCCATTTAATGGAAAAACTCGAGTATAAGAAAAATACCATTTATGAAGAACTGCTAGCACTTAGTGAAAACAAAGCAAACCTTAGCTTTTTCTTTTCAGAAGAGCCTCGTAAATTATATTTAGATGAAAATCTCATCCACATTGAGCGATTAAGAAGAATCCTGATAAAGGAAAAACAGGATTCTGAATCAATATCCAAAGTGACTTTAGAAATCATTTACAAATAGTCAATTAAAAATAACCTCAGTAAGCTTTTTACCAGGTGGTCTATTAATTCAGACAAAATTTAAATTCTTAGCGTTTACAGAGAAAATTTTTTCTTTTGTGTGATTTGATAAATCCGACTCGTTAATAAACTGTACTGCTTCAGTTAAGGACTCCATTGGGTAGTCAGACGCAAATAAAACTCTATCTTCCCCCATAGCCTCGATAATATAGCGTAATGCTGGATTAAAAAAACGTCCGCTGGTCGTTACATAAACGTTTTGACGCAAGACCTCTGAAGGAATGCGTTGGATGTCGGGTCGATAGGACTTTAACTCTGGAATACGATATAAATGATCCAGGCGTTCCATTAAAAAAGGCATGGTTTCACCTAAGTGTCCCAACATAATTTTTAATTTAGGAAAGGCATCAAATACCCCACCAAGAATCATTCTCATCAAGCATAACGCAGTATCAAATTCAAATCCTAGCGCACTTCCGCCCAAGGCAAAACCGTATTTACCAAATTCACGCATTATTGGTACATTGGGATGAAGGTAGACAGGAATATTTAAGCCCTCAGCGGCTTCCAATAAAGGCCAATAGGTTTTGTCATCCAAATAATTGTTCTTGCCAAAATTTGAATGGGTTAGCCAACCAATAAATCCCAATTGAGAAATTGCTCGTTCTAATTCTTTTACTCCTTCTTTGACTTGATAGGGTGAGATACAGGCAAAGCCTTTAAAACGATCAGGATGTTTTTGGATAGCAGAGTATAACTGATCATTGACTTCTTTTGCTAAATCAGTGCTTTTATCCTCATCGCCAGGGCAAGAATCTATCCCATTAATGGTGGTTAAACTCAGTACTTGTATAGTCACTCCTGCTTCATCCATAATGGATAATCGCTTTTCATTTAAGCTTAATAATTCTTCCATTAATGAACTGGTGTGAAATAAGGAAACATCGGGCGTAAAATACATAGTATATGCCCCTTTTGCTTCTTGAATTAAATTAGGAGCTTCTTGACGTTTCACCAAGTAATCAATACAAGCTTGGGTAATGAAGTGAGTTTCAAAATCAATGATCATGGTTTTGTCCTTGTAGGTTTATTTTTTTACATATTAGTATAGTCAGTAAATTACTTACTTACCCATGTAACTTTTTAAGAGAAGGAGAATATTGAGAAAGAAAGTGACGTCCTAAAAATATATAAATGATTACCGGTCTCAAATTAAATACACTGCGTTTAGTATCGATTAAAATTATGGCAAACATAAGCAATTTATGGCATAAAATGCGTCTCTTTGGACATTGTAATAAGATAATTTTATGAAAGAAAAACATATTGGATTGAATAAGTTTGAATTAGATACTCCCTGTCTTGTAATTGATTATGATGCACTGAAATACAACTTGGATTTAATGCAACAACATGCTGCACAATATGGCATAGGAATAAGACCACATTGCAAAACACACAAAAGCACTCAAATCGCTCGGTTACAGCTTGAATATGGAGCTATAGGAATTTCTGCTGCCAAACTATCAGAGGCCGAGGTATTGATATCAAAACAAATTACCAATATCTTGATCACCTCTCCTATTGTATCAAATGCGAAATACTCAAGATTATTGAATTGTCTTAAATCAGCACCTGATTTAATGTTAGTCGTGGATAATAAAGATAATATTCAAAAAATTAACTCGCTGGGTGAATTACTTAACCAACCAGTTAATGTGTTACTCGATATAGACTCAGGTATTGGTCGTACAGGCGTTAGCCCAGCATTGGCATTAGAATATGGCCATTTTATTAATAGGATGAATTGGCTAAACCTCAAAGGAATTCAGTGCTATGCAGGTAATTTACAGCACATTCAAACTTATGAAGAAAGAAGAGTTTCTTCATTACGTGTTATGGAAATGGCAAGTGAAATCGTTAAGGGTTTTAAAGCAGCCGATCTTCCTTGCGATATATTAACAGGAACAGGTACTGGTACTTTTGATATCGATGTAGAAGCAAGTGAAGTAACAGAAATTCAGCCTGGATCATATACTGTGATGGATGTTGAATATGCAGCGATTGGCTCAAAAGTAGATCCATTAAAATTTTCTATGTTCAAAAACTCAATGACCCTTCTTACGAGCGTTATAAGCAGTAATCGTAAAGAGCATGTTACCGTTGATGCAGGAACGAAATCGATTTATTTTGATCTCCATCATAAGCCCCTTATCATTAGTCATCCAGGACTAATGTATGATTGGGGTGGGTTTGGCGATGAACATGGCAAAGTATTTTCTCCTGAGGGAAGTAAGTTGCCACAAAATGGGGAGGTTTTAGAGCTTATCGTTCCACATTGTGATCCAACGATAAATTTATTTGATAAATTTTATATAACTAAAAATAACACAGTAATCGATATCTGGGATATCGACCTTCGAGGGAAATCACAATAATTTATGGATCTTTCTTATATTTTGGTTATATAGGAGGTGGGGGGCCACGTCGTCCAATTAATCCCATAACAAGGAATACGACAAATATAACCAAAAATATAAAAAATAGTATTTTTGCAATCCCAACAGCAGCAACTGCTATGCCACCAAATCCAAAAGCAGCTGCGATAATTGCGATAATAAAGAAGATCAGCGCCCACCCCAACATAACATACTCCCTGTTTTATTTTATCTATTTAGTTATATTATAGGTCAAATTTTGTTTTAATTTGGCAAACTTCAAATGCTCTGTATTATGTTAACGCACCCTAAAAATACCCATTTTATCCGCGAAATAATATTTCCTTAATATTTTTTTTGTTAAAATATTGTACATTTTTAAAGAACGTCATTAAGGGAAAGTTATGCCTCATAATAAATTCGAATGTGAAATACGTCATGAACATTACTTCAAACTAAAATCGAAAGAGATGACATTGGGGCAAGTTGCTGCTTATCCCTTTAAAAAAATTTTTGATGTGGTCACTGGTTTGCCTTCTTATCTCGTGGGTAGGATTCTGGCATTAGTGATCTTTAATCCATTAGTTCTAGTTAATCCTGAAAAAGATGATTTTCAATATAAGCAAAGCAAGAAAAATCCAGATGAATTACACTTTGAAGATTTTGCTGTAATTAATGTCACTGATAAACCGTCTCTTATTACACGTATCATTCGCAATTACGCCATTAAATTACATAATACCTTACCTTATGTTCCTGAGTTCATTACTAATTTTTTGAAAAAAGAGGTTCTTCGCATCAAAGCAGCTGATAAACAAAAATGTCAAGAATTACTCGGCAGACTTAGTCTGCAATTAAATGGGATTTCATTAACTAATGAATCCATAATCCCTCTTGATCCCGAAGCCATTTTTTTTAAAGGAACTGAATTTATTGACCCTCAATTACGAGATAAGTTTTTTAAGGCCGTCAATGAGCTAGTCAACAAACGTAAAGATAGTGATGGTCAATTTGATATTACTAAAAATACTAAGAAGATACGATTTTTTAATCTTGAAACAAGGGACGGTTCAGTTTTAGATTCTGCAGAGATTGCCGCACCAGGTGAGGCGGAAAAACCTTATAAAGATCGTACTTTCGTTATTACATGCATGCCTAGAAGTAATAATTTTACAGCATGGCTCAAACGTCATCGAATGTATGCTAATGAAATTGGTACCACGTATGTTTCATTTAATTATCGAGGTGTTGAACGCTCATTAGGGCTTATTTGGAACCAGAACGATATGGTTCGTGATGCTGTAGCTCAAGCAGAACGTCTGCTTGCTCTTGGAGTTAAACCAGAAAATATTGCATTTCAGGGCGAATGTTTGGGCGCTGCTATTGCGACTATGGCTGCTGCAAAAATGCATGAAGATGGCTATAAAGTAAAACTTTTTAATACAAGATCATTCCGATCTGCTTCAAAAGTACTGCTTTATAAAATATTACCTGCTGAAAATGCATCACTTTATAATCCTGTCAATTGGCTGCGTTATCTTGGGGCTGCTTTGTTTATAGTGATTGGCATTCCACTTTTAAAAATAACCAAATGGAATATGAATGCTGCAGAGGCCTATGATTCTATCCCTGAAGAAGATAAAGATTTCTTAAATGCGAAAAATGACCCAATAGTTGAAGAATCCCATGCTTCCATGTTTTCTTACATAAAAGAGCGTCATGATAAGTTACAGCAAGCCTATGAAAATGGAACAGCTACAGAGGAAGAGCTTATTGAGTTAAAAAATATTGGTGATGTCGAACCCCATAAATTTACCTTAAACAAAGAATACGACGATACTAAGAAAAAAGTTAATATCCATACTTGCCCATTACAAATGTTGGCTAGAGATGGAAGTGATAATCCTTGTGAAGACAATGCACACAGATATCAGATAGGCTTTTTTCGTCGAGCTTTCCATAAAACTGAAGAAGCTCACACAGCCCCATCTTTTGCTCCTGTTGGTTAAATAATTGGGTAGGGTCAACTGTCTATGTCCTACCACCGAATCGGCATTTTGCTTTCTAAAAAGTTAATTATAAAAATAATGGTCTACAATTAAACAATAGATGGTGAATCAGGGAAGAGTTTGTAGACCATGAAAAGTCTTTTTGAAAAAATATTCTTAACCCTATTTCTCTGCTGGAGTTTTAATGAAGTATTGGCTTGTCCATGCTTTAATATGGGGTTTCTTCATTCAACATTTTTAGATGATATAAATACCGAGTGTCGCGTCTACAAAGAAGAAAGTACTATTTATAAGATTGAGATTTTTGATAATAAAAAAATTGCTTCAAGTACTCACACTCAATGTACTCTTAATACAGATTTCCAAGATATTTTTATGACATACAATATTCATTATCTTGATGATCATGGGGATTGTATCAGAGAAATTCTTGATGCATGTAATAAATTAAAAATTCATACTTTGTATGTGGAGTTTTAGTGAAGCTTAATAAAAATGATGCCACAATCCTAATTTTTGTGGCATTGATTTTCAAGGGTTACAATTTTATCCTAGCCGTTGATGGCTAACTGCATTTAGCGGTTTAGCATTAGGATTCTCTTCTTGAGACAGTTGTCTGCTTTTTTCGTCAATAATGCTATTCAGTATTTTTAATTCAGAAATAGCTCTGGATTTTCTATCATTTTGATTTGTTAGTCGATTATTTAATCTATCTATTTCTCGTGTAAGCCTGCTTATATCTTCTCCTAACCCGAAGGAAGTTTGATGGTATACCTCCATCGGTGACGATCCCAGAGTTTGGAGTTGCAAAAATCGCTCAGCCCCACTGTCGTTATTTTCTAGCAAAGATTGACGACAAATCTGATGTTCATTTTCAGCTTGAACTGCAGCTTGATATCCTTTTTGATGTAATTCTAGGGTTTCTTTAAAGTGGCTTAATTGCTGTTTTCGATTCCCAATGTCTTTAGTTATCTCGTCAATAGTATTGTCTAGTTTAATGAAATGAGGTTCATAGGAGCGATTAATTTCTTTTAATTTATCAAGGCCTTCTTTTATAAAATATTCGCGAAGTTCTTTAGACGTTTTGTATGGGAATTTAGACATAGATACCCTCTTTAATTCGGTAGGGCAACAATATTAACACTTTATTTTAAATATATACAACACTAACTTCCGATTGTGTTTTTTTGTAGTCGTATACAAAAAGATAAATTCTTTAATCGGACTATATTGGAAATATGTTTAAAGGATGTGATCTAAGGGTAGAGCGGTTGTATCACAAATATTACGAAGTATAAAACTGGAATGAACACTTCCAATGCCGTTGATGCGCGTTAATTTATTTAATAAAAATGATTGATAGGCATTTAAGTCAGGCACAATGACTTTTAGTAAATAATCGGCTGATTGCCCTGTAATCAAGCAACATTGCACGACTTCAGGGAAAAGTTGAATTGTTTTTTCAAATTGACTCATGATTTCAGGCTGGTGGCTATTTAATCCTACTAAAACAATAACTGTTAGTTTTAAGCCAATTTTTTCTGGTTCAAGCAGAGCCACTTGTTTTTTTATATAGCCAAGCTCCCTTAAAAGTTTTACCCGACGTAAGCAAGATGAAGGAGAGAGGGATACCAGATCTGCTAATTCCTGGTTATTTATATCACAATTTGATTGTAAAATTTCAAGTATTTTTTTATCCGTACGGTCAATGATCATGTTTTGATAAAAAACTTTTATTGAATTATAGAATTATATTTCAAAAAAATAGATTAAAATAGAATTTTAATTTAAAAATTAATTCATCACTGTCTATTTTTGCAATCCTATTTCAATTGAAGTAAGTTAAAATACTTTGTGCTTATTATTTAAGCTCAGAGGATGATTTATTCTGCTTTTTTTGAGGATTATTATGTCTGCTTCACGAGTTGTTGCCTGGTTTGTATGGATAATTGTATCTGTATTTTATGCTTACCAATATGTTTTGAGAGTTATGCCTAATATTATGTTAGAGGACATTACTCAGCAATTTCATATTGATGCAACGGTTTTTGGACAATTTTCCGGGATCTATTATATCGGCTATTCTTTGATGCATCTACCTATTGGCATTATGCTTGATCGCTTCGGGCCGAGAAAAGTGATGACGGGGTGTATTTTATTAACAGTCGTTGGATTACTACCTATCCTATTTGCTGAAAATTGGATTTACCCCATTATAGGTAGAGCCATGATTGGGATAGGTTCATCCGCTGCGATTTTAGGAACATTCAAAATAATACGCATGACTTTTAAGGAGCAGCATTTTCCAAGGATGCTTAGCCTTTCAGTAATGATCGGGCTTGTAGGTGCGGTGTATGGAGGTGGCCCTGTAAGTTATATGTGCCAACTGATGGGTTACAAAACGGTTGTGGAAATATTTGTAGGCATAGGAATATTGCTTGCAAGCATAACTTACCTTATCGTTCCTGATGTGCAATCCCCACCTCAAGCTTCAGTTGTTTCTAATATAAAAAGGGTTTTTAGCAACAGTAAGGTGATGATGTTGTGTTGCTTTGCCGGGTTGATGTTAGGACCTCTTGAAGGCTTTTCTGATGTATGGGGTTCTGGCTTCTTAAAAATGGCCTATAGTTTGAACTCTGCTACTGCAAATTACCTGCCCTCAATGATCTATATCGGCATGTGTTTTGGTGCTCCCATTCTAAGCTTAATTGCAGAAAAAACTGGACATTATCTTGGAACAATCATTGTGTCTGGGACTATTATGTTTTTGGTTTTTGCTTTACTTGTTGGCGGAGTACTAACGGTGCCAGGTATAACATTGAGTTTTATTTTAGTAGGAGTTTGCTGCGCTTATCAGATTTTGGCGATTTATAAGGTATCTACTTATGTACCGGATAGCCTTGCAGGTCTTGCTACTGCTGTTGCTAATATGATTATTATGATTTTTGGCTATGGTTTCCACTCGATGATTGGTTATGTAATTAATTTATATGGTGGAACCCATGCTGCTCGAGCTTTTGTTTATGGAATAGGAATTATTCCAGTGACATTGGCAGTTGGGGTTGCAGGTTTTTTATTTCTGGCTTATCGAGAAAAATATTTTACACCTGTTAACTCGTCTTTAGTTTCTCCTGAATTACGATAATTAAATTATAAATTAATGAATGGTCGGTGAAAAAAGAGAGGTTATTCATGTATATGTTGCATTTTCATGTTCCAGAGACTCATCTAGAAGTAGTAAAAAATGCTATTTTTGCAGCGGGTGCTGGAAGTATTGATAATTACTCCCATTGTGCATGGCAGACATTAGGAGAAGGCCAATTCATGCCTTTAGAGGGAAGCGATGCCTTTATTGGGAAAATTAATACATTGGAGAAAGTGCGGGAATACAAAGTTGAGACTATATGCGCTGCTGAGAAAATCAAAGAGGTTGTTACTGCTTTGAAACAAGCCCATCCTTATGAAAGCCCATCCTATCAGGTTGTGCGCATTGAAACTGAATTTTAAACATAGGCCTATCTATGGTGCATAAATACAATATTGAAAGAATTGTTTCTTCAGGAGTACTTGTTCAATGATCGATTCATAGATAATATCTAATGATTAACAAACTAAATAGTTCAAATCCATCTTAGGCATAACTATAAGTTGCTTTTGAACAGATAGGGAAATACCATATACATGCGGAAAATTCTTACCATTTTGGGGTGTTTGCTTCTTAGTTCCTGTCTGGTCGGGCCAAATTTTAAAGAGCCGAAGAAAGATATTGCGAATTCCTGGCTTACTTCAAGTCCTGCGATAAAACAATCAGCGTTTCAGAATGCAAATTGGTGGACAATTTTTAATGATCCAACTTTAACCGCATTAATAAGTAACGGTTACCGCAATAATCTCTCCTTGCAAAGCGCAGGAGTTCGTGTTCTGCAAGCAAGAGCCCAACTGGCTCAATCTGTTGGGGAACTTTATCCCCAACAGCAAGCTATGATAGGAAATTATAACTATAACCGTATCGGGGGTAACCAATTGCAAAATATTTTACCCCCGAGTTTTTTAACTGCTGCCCTTGGATTTACTGCAAGCTGGGAACTTGATTTTTGGGGCAAATATCGTAGAGCTATTCAATCTAATGATGCTCTTTTTTTGGCTTCTTTAGCAGCTTATGATTCTGCCTGGTTACTCTAACTGCGGATATTGCCAGTACTTTTATTAGGGTGCGTACGAATGAGGAATTAATTAAAGTAACAAAAATGAATATCCAAGTTCAGGCTATGAGTTTAAAAATAGCGAAAGATCGTTATTATGGAGGCCAAACCAGTTTACTCGATGTGGAACAAGCAGCAACAGAACTTGCAGAGACACAAGCAAAACTTCCTCAATACGTAAGTGACCTGCAACATCAGAAAGATATTTTAGCAGTTTTGCTGGGTACTACTCCTGATAAAGTAGATGCCTTGCTCAAAAAAAATAAAGGGATACCAAAAGCTTCGCCAGTAGTAGAAGTTGGTATTCCAAAAGAAGTAATCGTCCGCAGACCCGATGTATATCAAGCCAGGATGGAAGCAGTTGCTCAATCAGCTGCCATTGGAGCAGTTAAAGCCAATCTTTATCCTTCATTGTCATTGGTAGGAAATTTTGTTTTCGCGTCAAATAATATTGGTAATTCATCGATTAGTGATATCTTCAATTGGTCAAATCGAAATATAACTGCAGGCCCTTCCCTGACATGGTCTTTATTTAATTATGGTCAAATCACTAATGCAGTACGTGTTCAGGATGCAGTCTTCCAACAGGCTTTATTGAATTATCTTAATTTGGTACTGAAAGTACAACAAGAAGTACAAGACAATATTACTCGGTATGTTGAAGGGCAAAAAACAGTCTATTCTCTTAAAAAAGCAAATGCTTCTGCTATTGAAACAACTAAACTCGCTTTGGTACGTTATAAGGAAGGAGAAGCAAGTTATACAACAGTATTGAATGCCGAACAGCAACAACTAAGGGTGCAGACTTCATTAGTTAATGCTACAGGGGAAGTAGCTAATTCCTTGGTAGCTCTTTATCGCTCACTTGGGGGTGGTTGGCAAATACGTGGTAAGAATGATATTGTTTCAGATCAAATAAAAAGTGAAATGGCTGCTCGTACTAACTGGGGTACTTTATTGAAACAAGGAAATCATCAACCGCCGGATTCTAATGCACAAAGAATAAAACAGCTTTATTTACCAACCTGGTGATGAGAATGAACTCTCAAGATAAAAAAAATTTGATAAAAATTATAGCTATAGTATTTTTTGGAGTAATATTCATTTACTTAGTATTTGAATATTTCTCAAAAAATAAGGTTCCTGTCTCTACACCACCAGTAGTCATAGTTCAAAAGCCTAAATTAATGGAGATGGCAGAGTATGTGACTCAAACAGGTAATACGGTGGCATTTCAATCTGTTGATTTAGTGGCACGTATTGAAGGTTATTTAGATGCTATAAAATTTACTGATGGTGCTTTTGTTAAAAAAAACCAAGAGTTGTTTGTTATTGAACCAGAGCCTTACATGGAGCAGTTACTCGCAGCTCAAGCCACGGTAGCAGCTCAAAAAGCGAATTATACCTATGCCAAATCAGAATATGCCAGGCAGCAGCGTATGTATAAGCAAAATGCCACATCCCTCAATAATGTCGAGAAATGGAAAGCGCAAGTTGATGAAGCTCAGGCAGGAGTTGATAAATCCGAAGCTGATGCCAAAAATGCTGAAATTACCTACAGTTATACTCATGTTTTAGCCCCTTTTGATGGCCGCATGGGTCGGCATTTGGTTGATGTGGGTAATTTGGTTGGGAATGGTAAAGCAACAGATTTGGCTACTATTGAGCAAATTGATCCAATTTATGTTTATTTTAATTTAAATGAACTGGATTTACTTAAGATTAGGAATGCTGCTCGTAACAAAGGCTATAAACCGATGGAGCTAGTTAAAGTCCCTGTTGAAGTCGCTTTGCAAAATGAAGAAGGATTTCCTCACAAAGGGACGTTGGATTTCGTAAATACGGGTTTAAATGCTTCGACGGGAACTATGGAGTTTCGGGCTCTTTTGCCTAATAAAGGCTATCCCTTGGTGCCAGGTTTATTTGTAGAGGTGCGGGTTCCTATCTCAGATCCTTCCCCGCGATTAACAATCCCTGATTCTTCAGTCCAATATGATCAAATAGGCCCTTACTTACTTGTGGTTGATAAAGATAATTATGTACTTATCAAACGAGTAACACTCGGAGGAGTAGAAAACGGAATGCGAGCCATAACGAAAGGGCTGGATGCACAAGACAGAGTGATTGTTTCTGGATTGCAAAATGCGACGCCTAATGATCTAGTGACTCCCAAAATGGAGAAATCTGGTTAATTGGCGGGTAAGATCAAGAAAATTATAAAAATAAGAGCGTTATTCAGGGAGCTAAGCAACTGAAATGATTTCTAAATTCTTTATTGAAAGGCCTGTACTAGCTAATGTTATCGCTCTATTTATCGTATTCATTGGTTTAATAGCAATTGCTATTTTGCCTGTTTCACAATACCCTGCCATTGTCCCACCTACTATACAGGTTACTACAACTTATCCTGGTGCCGATGCCAAGACATTGATTAATACAGTGGCTTTGCCAATTGAGCAACAAGTCAACGGTGTTGAGGATATGTTGTACATGCAATCAACCAGTACCAGTGGGGGTACTTATAACCTAATTGTGACTTTTGCAATAGGCACTGACCTTAATTACGCTCAAGTACTCGTACAAAATAGAGTACAGGCTGCTATGGCTCAACTACCTGAAGCAGTACAAAAGCAAGGAGTTGTGGTTCAACAAAAATCCACTGCAATTCTTCAGTTTATTACCTTGACTTCAAAAAATAATGAATACGATGGAGTATTTCTCGATAGTTATGCCACCATCAATATGCAGGACGAATTATCACGCTTACCAGGAGTCGGTAATGTGGTTGTTTTTGGTTCTGGAAGTTATGCCATGAGAGTTTGGCTGGATCCTAAAAAAATGCTTGCTTATTCTTTGAATCCAAGTGATGTTCTAAATGCTATTAATTATCAAAATAAAGAGGTTTCAGCAGGACAACTTGCCGCTCCACCGACTGTTGGCCAGCAATCCTATCAATTTACTGTGAATGTACCTGGACAGCTTTCTAATCCTGAGGAATTTGGAAATATTATTATTAAAACAGTCAATACAGATCCTGATCAAAATGCTTCTGCCAGCAGCGCCGCTCAAGTAGTACGTATTCGTGATGTAGGGCGAGTTGAATTGGGTTCTGAAAGTTATAATCAGTTGGCAAAACTAAATGGTAAATCTACCGCTGCCATCGGTATCTTTCAACTTCCCGGGGCGAATGCTTTGCAGGTAGCTAAGGACGTAAGGGAAGCTGTAGCTAAAATGGCCAAGCAATTCCCTCCAGGTTTAGAATATTCCATTCCATTTGATACTACAGTCTTTGTCAAAGAATCCATTACAGAAGTGTATAAAACTCTCTTTGAAGCAGGAATTTTAGTTTTAATAGTTATTGTGGTGTTTTTACAAAATTTCCGTGCTTCTTTGGTGCCCGCTACCACAGTACCGGTTACTATAATCGGAACTTTTTTTGCTATGCTGCTTCTGGGCTATAGCATCAATCTACTCACCTTGTTTGCTCTAGTCCTAGCAATTGGAATTGTTGTAGATGATGCAATCGTTATTGTGGAAGGGGTAACTCAGCATATAGAGAAGGGTATTCCGCCTAAAGAGTCGGCCATAATAGCGATGAAAGAATTATTTGGGCCAATTATCGGGATTACTTTGGTGCTTATGGCTGTTTTTGTGCCAGCTGGGTTTATGCCAGGGTTAACCGGATCAATGTATGCTCAATTCGCTTTAGTTATTGCAGCAACCGCTTTTATCAGTGCCATTAATGCCATGACACTAAAACCGACCCAGTGCGCATTATGGCTAAAAGCTCCTGATTTAAGCAAACCTAAGAATATATTTTTCAGAGCTTTTGACCGAGTTTATAATCCAATAGAACTATCCTACACGCAATTTATTGATCGACTTGTACATCGTAGTGGCAAAGTATGTTTAATCGGAATAATTTTGGTTGCTTGTGCGATTTATGGTTTAACCCGCATCCCTACCGGTTTTATTCCACTTGAAGATCAGGGGTATTTGATGTTAAGCGTGCAGCTACCGGATAGTGCGAGCTTGGGGCGTACGGATGAAGTGATAAGCCGATTAGCTAAGAAAGCATCCCAAATTGGTGGGGTTGCCAATGTGATTGCTATTGATGGGATTTCTCTATTGGATAACAATTCCATTCTTTCTAATGCAGGTGTCATATATGTCATATTCAAGGATTGGGGTGAACGAGGAAAATCAGAAGATTTAAGGGCTCTTTATACCAAGTTCAATGAAATTGCCAAAGAAACCCTTGACGCAAAAGTTTTAATTGTTATTCCTCCTCCAATTCAAGGTTTGGGGATGTCTGGTGGCTTCCAAATGCAAGTGGAACTACAAGACGGTACTTTTGATTATAGAAAATTACAGCAAGTTACTGATCAATTTATCAAGGCAGGAAATCAATACCCTGAGGTGCAAAACCTGATGACCACTTTTCGCTCTAGTGTACCTCAAGTTGCTGCGCCCATTAATAGAACCAAGGCAGAATCTTTAGGTGTTCGCATTGAAGATGCTTTTGATACTTTGCAAACTTATTTGGGTTCTTCCTATGTGAATTTGTTTACTAAATTTGGCCAGGTATTCCCTGTCTATGTACAAGCGGATGCTTCTTCGCGAGTTGACAGTGAAGATTTAAGGAATTTCTATGTAAGAAATCAATCAGGCTCTATGGTGCCTTTAGGTACTCTTACAGAGGTGGGAGCTGCTGTAGGGCCGGCCATTATTTCTTTATACAATCTTTATCCTTCAAGTAACGTGAATGGAGTCGCAGCAAGAGGATATAGTTCAGGTCAAGGAATTCAAGTTATGGAGGAATTGGCAAAAGAGAAACTGCCTCCAGGGATTTCTTATGAATGGACAAGTACTGCCTATCAAGAAAAAGTAGCCGGTAATTTGAGCTATTTTATTTTTGCTATGTCCCTGGTTTTAGTTTACTTAATTCTATCTGGGCAATATGAAAACTGGCTTATTCCAAGCGCAATTATATTAAGCGTTCCATTAACATTAGTAGGAACAGTATTGGCTTTGGGCGGCTTGGGTATGGATAATAATATGTATACTCAGATTGGTTTACTACTTTTGATTGCCTTGGCAACCAAGAACGCTATTTTGATTGTTGAAGTGGCTCGCGAGCAGCATGAAATTCATAATAAATCTATTATTGAGGCGGCCGTTATTGGTGCTAAAACTCGTTTTCGCCCCATCTTAATGACATCCTTTGCATTTATTATGGGAGTAATGCCTTTGGTTTTTGCTACTGGAGCAGGCGCAAATTCGCGCCGATCCATTGGTATAGCCGTTAGTAGTGGTATGCTTGCTTCAACTTGCCTAGCCGTTGTTTTTGTTCCAGTATTTTATGTTTTGTTGCAAACATGGCAGGAGAAGAGAAAAGCCAAACATAATCAAAAGCAAAACCTAAATAAAATAGAGTAAGCTAAGTTTTTTATTCTAAAGAAATATGACAATCTTAATTTATGGTGTTCCTAATACAAAAAAACATTTTATTATTTGATTAAACATTAATCAATTGGTATGATATTTATTTTCATTTGGTTACATTGATTTAAAACAAAGTGTGCAATATGCCTAGAGATTTAAGCATAAGATTACCAAAATCATTGAGTGGTTTTCTTGAACAATCAGATTTAGATTATAAAAATTCACTAAGCTCAATTCGATTATTCTGTCAACAAAATGCTGATTTATGGGATGATAATCGAAAAAGGATGTTCGCAGCTATTTTTTACCATTTAAGAGGACATTTTATTAATTTTGCATGGTATATTGCTAATTTTGCTGATAATGAAGTGACCAAACATATTATAATAAAAAATATTTATGAAGAAATTGGTGTGAGCACCCGTTTTTCTCATGAAATGTTGTATGAGCGGTTTGCCAAAGAATGTGGCGTTGATATTTATGATGAAATAGTTAATGAAACTAATTACTTGTCATTCGCCAAAGAATTTAATAAAACTCATCTATACTGGCTAACTCAACATAGTACGAGAGAGCACATATGTGCTTTTGCTGCTTATGAGCGACTGGATAATCTTGATTACCCAATTCTTGCCGAGCTTGCCAACGCCATGAGAATTTCTACACATGCGATGACTTTTTTTAATGTACATACCCATGTTGATCATTTTGATACTATGCTTGAATTAATCATACCTATATGGGATGAATCACCAAATTGCCTGATAGAGTCATTCCATTTTATTCAAAGCCATCAGCTGCAGATGTGGGAGCAATTTTCAAATATTTTATTTAATTAGTGAAATTTCAACACAAACCCCGAGACGCAACTGAGAGGGCTAGGATTCCTATGAAATTCTGGCATTTCACCAAGATTCAAGTTATTTACTCTGAATGATTACAATTAATCGATTTTAGGAAATTTGAGAGTAAAATGGGCAAATTCATTTCTTTTTCCCTTACAATAGATGTCTCCACCTGCCGCTTGCATCAGGAGTTTGCAATAAGCCAAACCTAAGCCCGTCCCTTCTTTTTTGCCAGAGTAAAAGAAATCAAAAATTTTCTCATAATCTTTGCTATTTAAGCCCTTGGCGGTATCTTTAACATGGAGGTAATTAAAATTCTCTTTCTCCCATCCTTGTTCTAACCAAATGATAATTTCCCCCTTTCCTGTTTCATGAATGTATTCAAAACTATTTTTTAATAAATTCCATATCATATTTTTAAAACCAATTTTATCTATCCATATGGAAAAGTCATTTTTGTCATCTAAATGAATCAATGATTTTTGATTGATTTTAAGTGGGTATTCTTCTAAAGCTGTTGTAATTAACTGTTTAATTGAATAAATTGAAAAGGTACTTGTATCTAGTTTATCATGCTGAATATTATTTAATTGCATGCGAATTAACTGATTACTCATTTCTATCCCGCGGGTAATCTTGCTTAAACTCGCTTTTAAGTCCTTTTGCACTTCTGAGTTATTTAACCGATCCACAATCAATTCTTGTAATTCAGCCTGTAAATAAATACTTGCTAGCGGTGTTCTCAGATCATGGGCAATACTTCCTGCTAATAGGCGCATACCAGATAATCGCCCTGCATAAATAAGCTCTCTGTCTCGAGCAAATAGGGCGCCGATAATGATGGCTGCAATATAAGTAACGCTTAAACTAAAGAGTGATACAGTACCTGGTATATAAATAAAGAAATTATTTGATAAAAAATAAAAATGAAAAAAAGCAATTCCGACACCTAGAGTAAGTAGAATTAGCGACCCTAGAACACTTGAAACTAACAAAAGAAAAAAGACGGCTGATACACAATTCATCAACCATAAAGTAGAGGCATTGTTTATAAGTGTCAAATAAGCAAAAAAATAAGGAAGGCAAAACAATAACACGATGTACCAAAAAATAGGTAGAAATTTTAATAATTGTTTTGGCCAAAATTGATTAAATGCTAAGCAAGCACATAGGAAAGTAGCGATAACTCGTAAAACAAATTCTTCAGTCAATTGAAATCGTTCAAGTTTCCAAAAAACCCCAAATAGCGGGTAATTAATCATCATGACAATACCAAACAAAGTAATTTGCTTACTCGCATCTTCTGTTTCTTTTAATAAGTATTGATAAATAACAGAAAATGTATTCTTTAATCTTTGTATCATATCAAGTCATAGCTTCCTTATTAAATTCGGGGTCTTTGGATTGGGCTGTGAGCCGGTTAAAATGCCAAGAGAAAAAGAGG
>NZ_JNCF01000045.1 GCF_000770585.1 Legionella norrlandica
CCTTTTTACACTGCTTCCAAGATGGATTAATTGTTTAATGGTTTGTTCAGCAATAAATTTTGCAAGTGATTCATTAATTTGTCTTCCAGCCAAAATAAGATTAGAATGATAGCCAATTTCCTCTGCTTTGTGCATTAGGTAATACGAATTAATCCCTATGCAGTGCCCTCCTACTAAACCAGGTTGGAAAGGCATATAATTCCATTTGGTTTTCATCGCTTGAATCACTTCTGCAGTATCAATACCAAGATGATGAAGCATAATCGCAATATCATTAACAAATCCTATGTTGATGTCTCTTTGCGTATTTTCAATAACTTTTGCCGCCTCAGCGACGCGAATGGAAGATACTGGAAAAACTCCGGCTTGAATTATACTGCTATATACTTCGGAGATAGTAGCTAAAGTAGCTTGATCAGTAGCAGATATAATTTTCACTATATTCTGAAGTACATGCTCTTCATCTGCTGGATTAATACGTTCTGGGGAATAGCCTACTGAAAAACTCTCCCCACAAACCAATTTTGAATTTTTTTCAAGCAGAGGAATACACTGCTCTTCAGTCGCTCCTGGATAAACAGACGATTCATAAACAACAATATCCCCTTTCTTAAGATATTTCCCTACCAATTTTGTTGCTTCAAATAACATTGAGAAATTGACCTGCCTGTTTTTATTCAACGGAGTTGGAACAGCGATGATATAAAAATCACGCTCTCTCAACTCATCTGGATCAGAGGTTAATGAGAGATCGCTTGCTCTCAAAGCATCACCCTTGATCTCTAAATTTCTATCTTGGCCATTTTTAAGCTCGGAAATTCGCAATGAATTATTATCATAAGCTACCACTCTTGTAACTTTACCAAGTGCAACAGCCAAGGTTAACCCCACATAGCCTAATCCAATCACTGCAATTTTTCGCTGAGAATGCATGATTTAACCTTATTAATCTTTTTACTTATAATATATAGTTAAATTTAGACAATATTTCAGAAATATAAAAATTGGCAAAATTTGATCTGATAAAAACAGATAAAATCAATCGATAACAAATGAATCATGATACAATTCTTGAAGTCCAGATAGATTGTACTATTTTATATTTTATAAGGCGTCACTATGAATGTAGTTGTTGTTACTGGAGCAGCAAGTGGAATAGGACTTGCTTTATCCAGGATTTGTCTTCAAAAAGGAAAAACCGTTGTGATGGTGGATAATAATGAAGACCATCTTCGCAAGGCAGAGACACAATTTTCAAATGATTTTGCTAATCAGGTTATTTGCGCTTCCTGCGACATAACACAAGAACATCAAGTAGAAGAATTAGCACAACTCGTCTATCGACAGTTAGGTCAAATCGATTGGATATTTAATAATGCAGGAATTATTGGCCCTTTACTTCCTGTTTGGGAATTAAAACCAAGTGATATTCATCAAGTTATGGAAGTTAATTTATATGGAATGATTAATATTATTCGCTCATTCATGCCCTATTTGCTGCAACAAAATTTCCATTCTCATATTATCAATATGGCCAGTCTCTATGCCTTATGTACAGGCTCACAGATGACCGCTTACTCTATGTCAAAACATGCAGTCCTGGCTTTATCTGAATCATTATATTTTGATCTCAATCGTCTCAAAAAGCCCGTGGATATTTCTGTGGTATTTCCCTCTTTTACAGATACTTCATTATTATCTAATAGCACTAAATTTGCTGATTCTCCGATTCATAATCACTTAAATAACTTATTATCTCATTCTCGTCCGGCCCACGAGGTTGCAGAACATATTGTAAGAGAAGTAGAGCAAAAACGATTTTATATCTTGCCAGATAAAGAAGTAAAAAGTTACTGTGAAAATAGGACTAAGGCCATATTATTACAGGACAATCCTCATCGTAACAGCATTGAGCAATTAATGTGCTCTTTACTTAAACGCACATTAACTGGAGTAAATTGATGCGTTTTTACCTCAACATTTCCAATAGTTCTCTTCTGAAAATATGATAATCAACCTCTAAAGCATGCCGCATATTAGATTTGAATCTATGGTGCGGTTTATTTATTTCTTTGGCAATTTTTTTATGTAATTGCTCAGGTCGTTTTAAGGATCCGGCAATAATACGAGCAACTATTTTGGATTGATAATCAGCTAAGGGCCAAATGCATCCTTGTGGTTGGCATAAGCCAATAAAATATAAATTTTCAAATTCAGGATGCATCATCTTTCGGTATAAAGGGACTTTGGTCGAGTTACTGAAATCAATGCAACTTTTATCAAAAAAAGGAAAACTGATTTGATATCCTGTTGCAAAAATAACTGTATCAAATTCATCCTGAGTTCCATCAGTAAAATAAACTTGCTTACCTTCAAATCGGGATATGCCTGGTCGAGTATGTATTTTGCCGTGGCGAATAAAATAAAGAAGCTCTGAATTAATAGTAGGATGAATTTCCAGTGGGCCGCAATCAGGCTTCATTAATTTGTATTTGGCGTATCGGCCTTGTAGTCCCCTGATAACTAAACCAATAATCTTTTGTCTTAACCACGAGGGCATCCATTGTATCTTAGCCACTGCCACATCGGTTGGTTTACCGAAAATAAATTTTGGAAAAATATGACATCCTCTGCGCATGCTAATGCAAGTTCCAGGGGCAACCCGGGATATTTCTACTGCTACATCACATGCTGAATTGCCTCCACCCACAACAAGCACGCGTTTGTCTTTAAAAGGTGAAGCTTTTTTATAGTAGTGAGAATGCAGGATCTCACCACTAAATTCGCCCGGATAAACAGGCTGAAAGGGATCCCAATGATGACCATTCGCAACCAATAAATAATCGTAGTATTCTTCATGAGTCCCCTGAGCATCTTCATAAATAACATGCCAGGTATTATTACTCATAGGATGTACTTTCTGTACTGTAGTATTAAAACGAATGTATTTACTTAATTGAAAGTGCTCCACATAGTTTTGAAAATACTTTAAAAGTTGAGCGTGCGAGGGATAATCTGGATAATCGGCAGGCATAGGAAAATCTTCAAACTCAGACCAACGCTTCGAGCTGATGATGTGAGTGGTTTCATAAACACTAGAATGCTCATTCTGCTCATCGTAAACCCAATTACCACCAATTTGATTATTTTTCTCAAATACTGTAATTGCAGTTAAGCCTTGCTCTTGTAAATTTTTAATTGCTGCAATACCACTAGGACCAGCGCCAATAACACAGACACGAGCCGACAAACGGTCCTTAAGCTCCCTTTTTATTTCCATCAACTAACACCTTTTCAACTTTATCCATTATCATAGCTTGTAAAATTTTGTCTTTATCAATTGTAAAATGGTTTACTTTTACTCCCCCTAATGAACTAACATTAACATTGTCAATCTTAGTTACTCGAGGATTGACTGCTCTAAGTTTTAACCCACTAAACATAGGTACATAACCCGGTTTGTATACATTCAATGCTTCTTTAACATTTGGAGGCACAATAGTTTGTGATACTGCATCTACTGTAACTAATAAAGCAACTGGAACACCTGCCGCATTCAAATTTCTAGCCACCTTGATTTGTTCATTGGCCCCTAAAGAATGCCCTATTAGAATGATTGGCCTATGATCTTTTTCTTTATAGTAACGGTCAATGATAAACCTGCTGACCGCCCCAGCATTGTACCACATCGTGGTATGGGCAGGAACATGATACTTTTCAGACACTTTATCGCGCAGTTGATACATTCCCTTGCTGAAAATTCCCAATCCACCAAGCATAGTATGAACTTCCCCGTTCTTTGATAACGTATTGGGAGATTTCGCTTGATTTGATTTGAGTTTGCCTTTGTGAGTAGTAGAAGCCAGTTGCTCCTCTTTCTTATTATAAGTATTTCGGGAGCCAGTTAAATCCACACAAGCTGTTAAGCTGCCGACAATTAACAACAATAAAAATGATTTAGAAAAACGTATTTGCAGATTGCGAAAATAGTTCATGTTAATATTATTATTGTAATTATTTGAAATTTTATAATACCTTATTATTACACTATTTTACAGATATACCCCAGCAACCAGAGCAACAAACCAGGAAATTAAATGCTCGTCATGATCCTCTGAGAGCCATTCAAAATAATCCAGTTCGATATAAGCAGAACCTAACAGCTGAAACAAAAGCTATTTTTTGGAGGATTGGGCTTCTTTGCCTGACCTATTATTATTTTAATAACTCGACTGCCGCTAAAAAGCGTCCCTGCCCCCAGGGCACGTGAATTAATTGTAATGATTCCCATTGAGTATTGCGTTCCACCTGAGTTGCAACCACTTCAATATCCATAGTTTTAGCCATTTCATTAAAATAATGTATAAAAAATTGCTTACTCTCATTTTCCTCAATATCGGCTACTAAACTACCGTGCAATTTTATGTAATCTATACTTAGATCACTTAAATAATGCAATGGAGAAAATTTAATGCCTACTCGATCTACTCCAATTTTTACCCCCAGCTTTTTAGCTTGCTTAATAAATGATTTAGCATTAGAAAAATGGGATAGAACATGAAATTCACTTATTTCTAATGCCAGATTTTTCAAGATAGCTTTTGGAACGTCTTTTAATTGCTGCAAATAACCAGTGTTATTTACCTTTTTGGCCAAAGTATCTTCTGAAATATTAAGAGCAAAACAAATATTTGATGCAATCTCCAAAGATGCCAATTCATGGAGAACATAAAGATCAATAAGATATGCTAATCCCAGTCTCTCCGCTATAGGCATAAAATAACCAGCGCCTAGCTCATTATCTTCATAATCACGAATGCGAACAAAAACTTCCTTATGAAGATATTTTGTACCATCAGTAACTGCTTGGGCATACAAGCTTATTTTTTTCTGCTCCAAAGAATTTCGAATTTCATCTTCAGAAATTAATTGGGAATATTTATAGGTATCATGCTCCTTCTGACAATAAAACACTCCTGCTTCGCGAGCTTGTTTAACGGATTGATCTATGATTGTTAATAAATTAGAAGCTGTCTGATGGAAAAAATAACTTGCTGCCCCCATATGCACTTTACAAATTTTAATATCACTCATCGCCTGATTTAAAACTTGCTCAAACTCTTTACATTTTTTTTCAAAAACCATAGGATCTCTTTCATGATCGATCAAAGCAAATGTGCTCCCGCTAATTCTTGCTAAAACACTAACGGATGATTGCTTCCAAAAATCAGTACTGATTTTTGCAACAGTTAGTATTAATTGATCTCCCTGCTGATATCCCTGCTTTTGATTCAACTCTTCCAAGCCGTCTATTACTAATAACACAACATACCCTGGAATAAATTCATCCTTATTATCTAAAAGCAAGGACAAATGCTGCAGGAAATAGCGACGATTACTTAATCCGGTTAAGGAATCCTGATATACTTGAGTTCTAAGAGCTTCGGTTTGTTTTAACTGCTCATGGAATAATGATTTGACTTTTGTAACCATTTGATTCATAGCTAGCGTAACTTGTCTTAACTCTGGAGTCTTAGGAATTTGGGTCTCTATAGGGAATTCGCGTTCTGCGATCGCTAAAGCTTGAGCAGTCACCCGCTTTAAAGGTTGTAGCAGATACCTGATAAAACAATAAACCAGAATCAATGCCAATAATGCAAAAATGAAATAAGCATTCACCATTTCTACCGCATTGCTCCATAAGGAAGCATAAACATAGCTTGGATCGCTAGTGACCAAAACAACTCCTGCCTGCATCCATCCGTCCATAATTAAAGACGACTTCTCTGCGGATGGCCATTTAATTAAATTCACAAACCACTTAGGGATATGACTTTCATGCGGTAACTGTTTTTTTGAAATAATTATTTTCCCTCTGATATCTTTTATCTTAATTGAGGAAAAATACCCTCTGTCAAAAACCGCTTTTACCATGGAGTTCATCGTAGGAACATCGTGACTTACCAAAGATTGAGATAATGAAAGCCCCAAAGAAGTTGCTGTATCCTGCGCGTTACTTTCAAGTTGTTGAATAAAAAAGTTGCGGGCATTGTTCATAGTTATCAAATAAGTTCCGATAAAAACCAATAACAACATGATCAACACACCTAAAGCCATTTTCTTTGTCAGAGTCATGCTATTTCACCTTATTGCATACGTTCTATTAAATCCTTCCACTTACCCAAACTTTTAGAGTCCCCCATTAACGAGTTTTCTCCTCTTTTTTTAGCAAGCCATAAACTCTCTGTATTAAAGCTATAGACTGGTTTCAAATCAGATCTCCTTGAAGCTCGGAGAATTTTACTCTCTAAGCTATCAAGAATAAGAGGTTCTGTCGCAGGGGTAGAGTAGAAAGCAAGAACCATATGCGCCTGATTAAGAGTAAGAGATGTAGCATAAGTAATTCGCAATTGCTCGGATGGAACACCAACAGCAACCAAAGTAAAATACTTGATTATGGCAAAGTCTTCGCAATCCCCTCCCCCATCAACAATAAATTCTGCTGGGGATTTCCAATAATCATCACTGGCGCCTGTAATTGGATCAGTTTCGTAATTAAATTGATTAAAGAAGGAGTTCACTTTTTCCAATTGTACATTCACTGGTTTATTTTTAAGGGATTTAATTAAATTCCCCCAAGCGTAAAATCTTTTTCGAACATCCCCCTGATAAGATTGTGCTATTTTTTGAATTTTCTCTACACTAATGAGCGAAACCTGTGAAAAAAGGTCTGTTGCATAAAAAAAAGTCAGGCATATCCAAATGAATAGGCCTGACCCGATACTAAGCTTTTTTTGGCGGTTCTTTGAAGGCAACCAATACCCCTTCAACATGAGCTAATTCCTTTAGTCTTTCCATGCCATTGCCAGCGTGTCCCCTGTATTCATAAGGACCAACAAAAACGGACAGAAGTTCTCTATACGGAGTCACAAAAGCGCTAAAGCCTAATCCATTCAACCTGCTGGCTAAAGCCAAGGCTTTGTTTCTATCCTTAAAAGAGCCCACTGATACATACCATACCTTGGGCGTTATTTGTTGTGGATAAGTTGTATTTTTATCTACCATAGATTTCGTTAGGGGAGTAGTATCCATGTTCTTAACGGGATGAGTAAGAACCATAGGATTATCAGTATTATTGGGATAAGGTATCTCATCCATTTTTCTATTTAGTAAAATATTGGTCTGAGCTGAGGTAAACACGTCATTATTCACAACATTGATAGGCAGTCTCAAATCCAAATATTTCAGTAAACAACCCATCCCATTCAAAATTCTATAACGAGAAAGCACCTCATCATTTTCTCCACGGGCTAATTCAATTTGCGACTGATAATACTCATTTTGCGAGTCTAGCAAATCCAGAAGAGTTCGTTTGCCTACTTTAAACTCGTCTTGATAAGCAGCACGTGTCTTCCTTGAAGAAATAACATGCTGTCTCAATGGCTTTATCCGTAAACCAGAAGAAATATAGGCGTTCCAAGACAGTCGAATAGCCTCTTTTAACTCGAGTAAAGTACGGTTTTTAGTTTCATATGCTTCTTGTACCTGGTATGCTGTTTCTCTGATATGGGCCGCATCAGCACCACCACGAAATGCATTATAATTCATTCGTATAGCAGCCGTATCAGAGTTATTAGGCCCTACAAGACCACCCAAATTTTTGTTTTTTGAGCTATTTAAGACTAAATTCACTTCAGGATAATAAGCTGCTCTAGCCACTTCATACTGGGCTTTTGCTTGTTTAATATCAGCATAACTTGATTTGACTGTAGGATGATTATCCAATCCTTTTTCTATCACTTTACCCAAACTACCTGGCAAATCCTTTCTGGAAGGAACACGAGGCCAAGTTAGACTCTCTGGCCATTTACCCACTGCCTTTGCGTAATTAATTTTTACCTCTTGCAAATTAGCTAGAGCACTAATTTGATTTGATTCAGCCAGGGCAAGCCTTGCATTAGCCTGATCGACTTCAGCAGTCCTAGTAATTCCCGCAGTCGCCCTCTCTCTTATCATTTTAAAAACAGCTCTGTGTGCTTTAAGATTATCGATAGAATAGGCATATAAACGTTCATGCAATAACACAGCTAAATAATGTTTGGTTATTTCTAATGCCAAATCCTCAGCAATTCCCTGGGTCTTCCACCTTTGAGCTTGAGTAAGGTATTGGTTGCGCTTTACCTCATTAATTATTCCACCCCCTGCAAATAATTTCTGTCTTAATTCCACAGCCGATTCTACTATATTTAAAGTAGTGCTGGGGGTGTCATCTATCGCTGTTGTAGTAGGGTTCACGCTTTTTTGTCGACCAAACCCTCCAGTCACATCAATACTGGGATACATAGCTCCTTTTGCTTTATCAATAGCTTGTTTTGCTGACAATCCTTTCGCCGTATTCAGTAATACATCTGGATTTGCGATCATACCGTGTTGTACTGCCTCATAGAGGGTATCCGCACAAGCATAGGAAGAAGTTATCAATGCGGCTATCAGAAGCGCCTTTCTCATTCCCCATCCTCATTATTATTGTTATTCTATAAATACCATATATAGTAAACTATAATCTTAAATGAAAGAGTGCATTGCTACAATATAATTTTATTTCTTTTTATTTTTTGAGATCAATAAATTATTGATTCGAGGTAATTTTTATCATAATGAACAGCCAATTACCAATACTAACAGTAAGCCAACTTAATAGGCAAGTCAGGAATTTTCTTGAAGATGAAATAGGCTTTGTGAATGTAGAAGGTGAAGTTTCCAATTTAAGTAAACCGTCTTCTGGTCACTATTATTTTACTCTTAAGGACAATGCCGCTCAAGTTCGTTGTGCATTTTTTAAAAATCGCCATTCGAGTTCCATACTCAAAAATTTCAGGGATGGCCAACATATTGTTGCAAGAGGCATATTAAGTCTTTATGAAGCTCGCGGAGAATATCAACTGATTGTAGAAGAATTGGTAGAAGCTGGCCTAGGAGCTCTTTATCAACAATTTGAAGCATTAAAAAACAAACTTTCTGCGGAAAGCTTATTTGATTCAGAAAGAAAAAGACCACTACCTAAAATACCAGAAACGATTGGGGTTATTACCTCAACCACCGGGGCAGCTATCCGTGATATCCTATCGACTTTAGCTCGCCGTTTTCCATTAGCAAGAGTTATCATTTATCCGAGCGATGTGCAAGGTCAAACAGCTCCTCAACAATTAATCCGGGCTTTAAAATTAGCTAATTCAAACAAACAATGTGAGGTACTTATATTGGCTCGAGGTGGAGGCAGTATTGAGGATTTATGGGCATTTAATGATGAGCAACTGGCCCGATGCATTGCGTCAAGCACTATCCCAATTGTTTCAGGTATTGGTCATGAAACCGACTTTACAATTGCAGATTTTGTAGCTGATTATCGCGCTGAAACACCCACTGCTGCAGCCACTGCTGTAACACCTAACTGTATTGAGCTATTTAATATCCTTGATAACGCGATTTGTCGCTTGCATGATGCTATTATCAGACTAATCAAAGGATTGCAATTAAGACTTAGCCATTTAATGGATAAAATAGCTTCACCCAAACATACCATATCTAAGTACTGGCAAACTACAGAGCACTTAGAAAAGCAATTAATATCGGCAGTCACCCAATTTCTTAGTAAAAAAACTAATCAAGTATATCTTTTTACTACCCAATTGCATGCGAATAATCCTAAAACTCGTATAAAACAAACGAAAATTAGACTGAAGCAATTGATAATTCAGTTAGCTCAAGAAATCCGAATAGAAATAAGCCAATTAAAAAACCGATTGTCTACTAATTTATCAACTTTGCATGCCGTTAGCCCCTTGGCTACACTAGAGAGAGGTTATGCCATTGCAAGTAAAGATGAAACAGTTCTCTCTACTACTGAACAAGTGCGTATTGGGGATATCATAGATGTCCGTCTATTAAATGGCAGGCTTGCTTGTGAGATCACTCAAATAAACCCTGATTATGGGGTTCAAAATAAGGATTAATTGATATTATGAAAAAACTATTAAATTTTTTAGTTTTTCTATCAATATGTACTGCAAAATTTTCATTTGCCTTAGTTTTACCAGAAAACCATTCTGTCAATGGTGGACTTACTATAATTCCTATAGATATTAGTCAAAAACCAGAAGCTTATTTTGAAGGAAAACGCATTCCAGTCCTGGCTAGTACTAAACCCAAGCAATGGTTGCTAATTGTCGCAATCCCTCTGAAAGATACTGATTGTATTCAATATATTAATATAACAAAACCAATTAAAACTTCTATTCCTTTTCATATTAGCGAAAAATTCTACACTACCCAGTTTTTAAATATTAAAGATATCAGTAAAGTAGATCCCCAACCTCAAGATCTGGCGCGGATTGAAAAAGAATCCCAAAAATTAACTCAAATCTTTGCCAATTACTCAGATAGTAACCCATTTGAACAGCAATACACGGCGCCTCTTCGTGGCCCCATTACTAGTTTGTTTGGTTTAAAGCGGGTTTATAATAAACAACCCAGAGATCCACATTCCGGTCTGGATATCGCAGCCGAACAAGGAAACCGATCTATGCTGTGAATAAAGGAAAAGTGGTAGAGACAGGAGATTATTTTTTCACAGGGAATACTGTGATTATTGATCATGGAATGGGGGTATTCTCACTTTATGCTCACCTCAGCAAAATATTAGTTAAAGCCGGGGAGCCTATAAAGCAGGACAAGAACTTGGATTGGTTGGGATGACTGGTAGAGTAACAGGACCACATCTCCACTGGACAATGATAGTGAACCAAACAGTTGTTGAGCCTTTACTTTTTGTGCCGCTTCGCAAAATTTCCATGATTCCTGTGGCATCCGATAAAAATTCAAATAAATCAACTCAAGAGCCTACTATAAAATAATGATTAACGAATTAATGAATAGCTTTAATATCATTGTCGCTCAGACACAAAATAACCTGAAAATTCTGGGAATAATTCTCTTGGTTCCCTGGTCAATATTCTTTATTAGCTATTTCATTACTAATAAAATTCTGCTTCTAGGGATTATCCCCAGACATCTTTTCGGCCTTCCCGGTATTATTTTTGCTCCATTACTTCATGCCAATTTTAACCATCTTTTTTTTAACTCCATCCCGCTATTGGTTTTAAGTAATTTTATTTTAATTAATGGACTTCATTACTTCTTAGTAGTCACCATCATGATCACTCTGCTTAGCGGGTTTTTAATTTGGTTGTTGGCTAAACCAGGTCTGCACATAGGGGCTAGCGCTTTGATCACAGGCTATTGGGGATTTTTAATATACAATATTTACCAAACCGGGACTCTAACTACTATTATCCTTGGCCTTCTTAGTCTTTATTATTTTGCAGGTATTTTTTTGGGAATTTTTCCTGGTAAAAAAGGTGTATCCTGGCAAGGTCATTTATTTGGATTATTATCAGGACTACTGACCAGTTATCTACTGCAAGTATACCCTCAACTGCTATTAATGTCCTGAACTTGAAGCCTGCTACCCTCTAATAATTCCTCAAACTCTATGCTATTCTTAAAATAAAAACCAATCAGAGAAAACAAGATGGATAGATTGAATTTTAAACACTTTTTCCTTGCAAGCACTTTAGCTTTGTACGCGTCTTTAGCATTGGCTGATGGTTGCTGTAGTCGAATGGGAGGAATAAATTATTGTGACTCCTCCGCTGGTCGTCTTGTTTGTAATAATGGTTTTTATTCAACTTGTTATTGTACTCGGCATGCTGTCATGGATCTGCAACTGCTCAAGGGTTGTTGCTTATGGCATGGAGGAGTATTACCTGTATATAACCCATTGGGTCTTGTTGTTTGTAATGATGGTTACATCTCAGAGGAATGCACCTTGCAAAAACCAATAGATCAAGTAGCTATTTATTAAGCCTCCCGCATTTACCTTAATCTTGCTGATTCAGAAATAGGTACCGCGGACAATAAACCGTAGTACCTGGACAAAGAAGGGTATTTTATTTTTTGAAAATAAGCTTACAGGATGTGCTGATAATACAGCGTCAACGAGTTATAGATACTATAAAGCATCTTAACCAATTTTAAGCGACAACTGCTGAATCATTGACTGCCAAAGTAGCAGATTTCTTTTCTCTTGTCTTATTAAGATGGCTTTTCTCAATTATCTCGCCAAAACATAAAGCACTCATTACTACTAACAAATAACCGGCAGTGGAATAACATAAAATGGTATCTGAAATCGAACCTATACAAAATGAAAATAGCACCCCTAAAAGAATAGGTTTTGATTCCGTGAGTTGAAATGAAGTAACAAACAGGCTTAATAAAAAAATAGATAAGAGCACTAAACCAATTATACCTTGCTCAGCCAGAGTCATCCAATACTGACTGTGTGGATCCGTCAACTCCTTGCCCCAACTTGGAACGGGATTATCTTGTGAATAACTGTATTTGAAACCACCGTACCTATACCAATAAAAGGATGTTGCATCATCAATTGTTTTGCATAATGATGAAATTGAATTCTATAACCTAGTGATGTATTTTTGTCGTGATGCAATAATTTAATATCCTTAATTAAATCATAAACTCTGGTTTGCATTACCGGACTATTATGATATGCCAAAACCATAGCACCACTAAAAAAAATAATACCGATAGAGGCCTGTTTAAAACTTAATTTTTGCAATATGAGCAATAACATTAAAATAAAATAGACTAAGTAACCAGTTCTTCCTGTATTAATAAAAAGAACTTGATAAGTGGTCAACAATAATAGAAGAATATAAGTGACTCGTAGCCAACCAGAATTTTGAAAAGCAAGCAACCCTGACAAATAGGCTGCCAAAGCGACCATAAAACCTGTAATAATATGGTTATAAAATACTTCGCCAGGATCTTCAGATGCAATAATATTATTGGCCTTTAGAATAGAAATAACACAAGTAATAAAAATAGCAGCCAAATAACTATTGATGCTCCAATATCTTACTTTGGGATTAATAAAACCTGTAGCTAAGATAGGAAGATAGATTAATTTACAATACTTACCAACCACCATCCATTGCATTGAGTAAGGTGCAGGACTCCATAGGCTAGCAATCAAAATAAAGGAAAAAAAGCATAATGCCGCCCATCCCCATAAAGTATTGTAGGCATAAAAAAAATACTTCCTGTATTCAGGTGTAATCAATACTGCAATCAAACTACAAATAAAGCAAATCGACTTTATTGTAGGGCTGATTGGAATAAAAAACATAAATAAAACAAAGAAAAAAGGAGCTAACAAAATACCCTTGCCATCCATCATGGTTAATCGCACAATTGTTCCTCTTTTGTATTATCTATACTTGGTAATCTTTTAATATCGCTGTCTTTATAAATTTGCTTAATACCGCGATAAAAAGTTCCTTGCGCTCCAAAGACAGCGAATAAAAACCCAGCTCTACCATCTAAAAAACCTCGTTGTAAGAAAAAGCATCTGTTGAACATCCAAAAGGTACTGAGAAGAACTTTTATTAATCCAATCCTTTTGTTCGACTCTATACGAATTTTGGCACTATAAGAAGAATACTTGTTCAGCTTATAAAGCATGTGGTGCACGTCTTTAAATGAATGATGCCTGATAGGTTTCTTTAGCCTTCCAACGCGAGCCCTGGAAGGGATAATTACTTTTTCATGAACAATATCTTTACTATACGAAGCATTTTCTCTTTTAAATAACCGTATATGTCTTTTAGGGCTCCCTGAATATTTTAAAACTTGATTATAAAAAATCATTTGAATAGGAACACGAAATGCATCGGCACTATCTGATGAAATCGCTTGCAATATTTCTGCTTGCAATTCCTGACTTACTGATTCATCAGCATCGAGATTTAAGATCCAATCTCCTTGAGTCTTTTGCAGAGCTCTATATTTTTGTATCCCATAACCTTGCCAATCCATTGAAAAAACCTTATCCGTATATTCCTTAGCAATGGTCAAAGTATTGTCTGTACTACCTGAATCCACTATGATTATCTCATCCGCAAAAAGAACAGACTCTAAACATCTCCTGATATTAGCTTCTTCATTTTTAGTGATAATGATAACGGATAGCATGGTTTTAAATAAGTTAAAAGAACGTATTATATACCCAAGAAACTCCAAAATGCTATTTCAGTCCATTGCTTTTTCAGGGCAAAATCATACTCTGCATATTATATGAATTAAACGAATCATTTCCGAACAGACGTAAATCCATTCTCTAAGTTGACACATCACTTTGTTTGCAAGATAGATTTCCGCCGGCGCGGAAAATGACACATTTTAATCCGCTTTATAAAATGGTTGGGAATCAAAGTGGTATGATTTTTGTGGGAGTTTGCTCCAAATCAATTTCTTCGGCTTTTTGAGGAATTCGAAAAATCGAGAATTTTGGTAATTTATTTTGGACCCTTGTCATAGCATGCTGCATTGTTTTAGAGTCTTTCAACAAAACAGTAACGGTTGCTTTATCCGGCTCTCCCGTTTCAGGGTTACTGTATTTTTCTCCCGTCATTGTTACATTTTCTTTGTGTTGAACCCAAAAACGGAGTAAAGATTGCATACCAGTTTTGGATACCTTTTGTTCAGGATTTTGTTTCTCTAACACCTGTAAAATACATTTGCACCTCCATACGGCATGATCTAAAGATGGAGATTGATGGACTTGTTGTTCTAGAATGCTACGTAAATCGCAATTATTTTTCGCAAGCTTTACCAACCATAATTCAATAACATCTATATTAAGTAAGGGATTTTGTGGTTCCATATTAAATAGGTCCACTTTATCCATAGCAGAGTTGATAACTGCATTTAGAGTAATATTAAGAAAATTATTTAATAAAGACTGGACTTCGGAATAACAAGATTTAGCATTACTTTTTAAGCGTAACAATAAGTCCAAGCTATTGTTCAAATCATTGCAGGCTTTATAAAATGACTGTAAAGCATTCTCTTTTCCCATATTTAAATCATAATATGCTGAACGTACTCTTTCGATTGCAGGCCCTAATGCAGTGAGCTTATTCGTGAGGATTTCACAGAGCTGATTGGCATCTTCCTGGCTTAATAACTGGTGCCTCAATTCACGTATAGCAAATTTTGTCCATTTATGGTGTGCTTTGTCTTTCAGACTAAGCGTTTTTTCGTTGCTCTGCTTTTTCGTTTCACATTGATTAAAAATATAGGTCTTCTCTTGAGCAGAAATTTGTTGGTAAATTTCATTGATTTTTAATAAAACGATTACCTGTTTTTCAGTTAGACAGTATTCATTAAGACTTTGTGGGTTACCCGAACTTAATAATTTTTGAAGCGGCCCTTTCATAGTATTGGGCAGCTGGGAGATAGTATTCGTTAGGGTGAGAGCGCTTAAATTTGAGCTCAAGCGGTCTATGCTGGATTCGAATAAATATTCTAATATCCACTGCTCGTCAAAAACTTTGAGGATAAATCCTTGAGCTTTTTGTATCAGTTGATCCCTAACCCGCAAGGAGTGCTGAAGTTCTCCACCAAATCGGAATAGTTGAAGAAATTTTGCCTTTTTGTTTTGAGGTGTTTTTTTATAAAGTTCAAGAATACATTCTAAAATTTTATTTTGCTTAGAGTTAAGTGCAAAAAACGATTGGGTGTCTTTGATAATTTCCTTTGCAAATTGAGAGAATAAAGGTTCTGTCAAACAACGAAAAACGGCTTCAATCAGATTCTTATTAATATGTGCATTAAATTTCTGAAAAAGCGCGGATAATTTAACGTATTCTTTTGACAATAATAGAGGTTGGAATAAAGATTTGCATTCTTCTTCACCAAAGGGGAAACTAGTTTTTAATTTTTGATAACATAAGGTATTTTGTTCTTCAGTAAAATGTGGATATAAGTTCTTAGCCACCTTTACTGCATAAGTAATTATTGATTCTTTTATATTAGAAACATTGGAGTGGTCGAGCAATTGCAAGAGAAAATCGCGAGAATCTGCGGCAGCCAAACTTTTTACACTGGGCACATTAGCTGGTGCAGCTGGAAGTACTAAAGGATTATCAAGTTGAGTATTTTTTTTATCTTTAAGAAACTGAAATTGCCAGCTAACAAAATCTCCTAACATCAAAAAAGGTGTGGCGGTTGTATACCATAGTCCTTTAATAATGCCATGCCAAATGAGCCCCTCTACCCCCCCTCTGATGGCCTGCAAGAATTTTAAGTTATCATTTTGATGAGCTGCAATTCGCTGTTTTGTTCGCAAGTAAGGTTCTGTCAATGGGTAGTGAATTAATGCCAAGGGTTGATATTTATGCATTAATTGCAGAGCAGCGCCTAAACTCTTAGCCCCCCAGTCTAGTATAAAATCATAAGTTTGAGGCCCCCCCAAAGGTGTACCATCAGGATCTCGGTAATAGGAAAGAAAATTATATCGATGCATTCTGCGATAATCATCGATCACTGTTTTTGAAGGTCCGTCATGCTTAAGAGCAGCATAAAGCATACCAGGGGTTTGTTTGCGCGATAAATTCGTTTGCTTATTTTGTTTTTGTTTTTCAAAGTAAGCTTTCACACTAGGTGATTTTAACAAAGAGCCCACATGAAGTTTTGCTTGTCTTGCAATTTCCTGGGCAAGAGAATCGGAAGGCTTAGGATAAAAATATGCCGTCAAATCTTTTAGATAGATCAAAATTTCATCATAGTGCGCCTGAGAATCCTCGGTGACAAAGACCGGACGGCTTACGCTTAAATCACGAATTAGCTTTTCACATTTTGCTTTACTAACTGGATAAAAAGCTTCACTGGAATTGATAAAAGCAAGAAAGCTATGCTTAAAGTGCTCATCTTGTCGACCAAATTCATAAAGATTATAAACTAGATTTTTAAATAAACTATAAAATTTATGCTCACAATCTTCAAAGGTACGTTTCTGGCTTGCAAGCCCAGCAACTAACTTGGCATGCTTTTCACGCAAATAATTCGTACAAAACTGCGGTAAAGTTGGTGGAAGAGCTTCTATATTAGGTAAAAATCGCGTTTTTATTTGTCTATAGGCTGCTGCAAAAGTAGGGCAATATTCTATAATTCGCGATGACTGCAACATACGAACCACAAAAGAAGCGCACAGTTCATTATCTTGGTTGAAGTATCTATCAAAATTTTTAGGTATCACTCCGATAAATGGTAAATAATCTCCATTATCTGCACGGATAACTTGTCCATAAAACGGATCTTCCATGAATTGATCTGGGGCAATAGGGTCATAAACGATATGGCCACGTGTGCTTCTATGCATGGCCTGTGCATATTGTAGTTGGAGCGGTCCTAAAGGATTTCCTTCATAACAAACCCGTGACTGTTCACTATAAGTAGTATTTTTTGGAAAAGCTAATACATCCAACGTACCTGCTCGGCGATACATAGGTGTTTGTTTTTCATTGCCTTCACGGTCTTTAAAATACGTCCCATGAGAACTTGGTAAGTAAAAACTCTGGATCTGGATTAGCCCTTCATCAGTAGGGTATGCTACATATTGTTTGCGAAATTTTTTATAAGCCGTATTTTCAAAATAGGAAGGCTCAGGTAAAAGTTCACTGACTAAATTATCTACTAAGGCATTATAAATCACTTCTCCATATTCCGAAGGTTGCAATTGGCTCATATAATCAAAATTAGCCAAAAGAGACTGAATTTCAAATTTTATACCAATAGCAGCATTCATTCGGGCTTCTGAAGGCCCTTGCCTATGGAGGCTTAATTGTTTGAAGCGTTTCCCCCACAGGGCTTCTCCTTCTCGAAATTTAAAGGCATAGGCTCCCGCTTCATTGGAAAGATTTACCGTACCATCCCAGTTCGCACCAATACCCAATGCTTGTCCTGCATTGGTTTGAAATCCTTGTAACAACTCAAATAAATATTGGGATAAAATATCTAACGTCGCTTTATCTGGTGCTAATTCTTCGAAGTCAAATTCAACTAAAATTTCTTTAAGTACACTATGTATCTTCTCAGGACTTAAAAAGCTGATAGGCTCTGACAAGAAAGGATTTACTAATAAATCTTTAGACTGATATCCCTCATTTCTTTGTATAAATTCAACTCCTAATTGATACAAGGTCGCTTCCAACCACAATTGGAAATGTCCTGTCACTGGTACTTCCATTCGATGGGATAATTGCCGACGAATCAATGCATGGAGCTGTTCAAGGGGAATAAACCGCGGAGGGTATTTCACTTGAGCATCAAAGTGCCCGCCAATTTTCATACCAAACGCATTTAGTAATAAAATATCAGTTTCGCTATCCAATCGCCCTGCACTATTGTAGTTATAAGTGTATTCAGGAATAAATGGAGGTTGAATAGAACTGAGAACAGATTGTTCCGACTCAGTAATGCTCACTGGAGAATCATCAATTATGTATTGCGTTATTGAAAGTGGTGCCTCGACTTTAGAATGAGCGTCACTTTTAAAGACTTTCGTGAAAGACAGGGTCGACCACCCCACTATCATTTCCAAGAGTTGCCATAAAGATTCATGATCACAGTAGGGTCCATGCTCTCTAATTGTGCGCAAAACCCCTTTGTAACAATCTTCAAGCGAGTAGTCTGAAAGTATGAGAGAAGCTTTTCCTCCCGGCGACTTCTCTTTGTTGGCGTGATGATAAGTTTCCACTATCGTATTAAAAGCGTGAATCGATTTATTAATAGGCCGGCTATGGATAGGAAACTCACTCAAGACTGTAGGCAAGCGATAAGGAAACCGCCCTTCGAAATCAAACTCATATTCCAGTTCATTGCAAATTGTTGATAACTGACTAGTCAGTTCCTGATTTGATGGTGGAGAAGGAATATTAAGATTTTTCTGCAGTTCACTAATCAAATCTCTATTTTTACAAATCATATTGAGCAAAGGATAAGCTTTGATTAAAACTACTTCATCATTTTTAAGCGATTCACGAAAAGCAGCCGGCAGCGACTGCTTTAATTGGTGAAAACTTGCCTCAGATATTGGAGTAGGCATGTTATCTACCTTTAAACTATTTCTAGACTAGGATTTGGCTCTTCTGATTTTTGTTTCTCCCAATTATTAAGTAGATCAAGCCGTCTCTCTTCCCATTTTTTTTGATTGCGCCTTGCGTCACCTGGATTAAAAAGACTGATTCTCATATTCTCCATTGTTAATCGATCAATTACCCTATTAACAATATATTGCCAGTGAGCTTGGACTTTATCACTCAGCGGGTGACCTACTAATCCTTCCTTAAGTTTATTTAAAATAGAGAACGACGTGCGTTCATTATTTACAGCTCTATTGATAAACACTTCTAATAAAGAAGCAGCATCATCGCATTTACAAAATCCATATTCAGAAATTAATCTATTCGAGGTTCTCTTGCTGCGCTCAGAATTCAGAATCCCTCCATGAGCACTATGATAACTTGATAATGTAATTCCACCTCGATGAAATCTTAGGATAAGATCCTTACAATTTTCATCATCAACATTCCTGAGATATAGTATCCGCACTATTTGCTCATAAAAAGCTTTTAATCCTAATGCACTGTCTTCTTCCTCATCTTCTAATAATGCGATTTCATCAATGCGCTGATCCACTGCTGCTTGAAAAACATGCATAAGATTATCGGTGCTTTCTGATTGTCCAGTTTTAGTTGTAAGCACAATACTGGCAGAATTGACACTGCTCGCGACTATCGCATTCTGGGTCTGCTTATTGAGATTATTACTTAGACCATTAGGTTGAGACGATCCTTGAGCCTCCATAGTTAATCCCTGTAGGGGGCGCGGGTGCAAACAAAGAATCTCCATTATTTTGGCAACCGATAAAGTGCTATCCAAGCCTAATACAGAAGCTTGTAATAAAAGTTTGGTTGCCGAGCATAAAATGCTAGAAACACAATCAGTACTTATACCAGTAATTAACAAGCTACCCGATCCACAATCTTTCGTAGAATGCTCGCTACTATGAACTGGTTCTAAGGCTAATTGATGATCAATACTATGAATGCATTCTCTTAAGGCATCGATACTACCGGCTGAAGAAGCCGGTAAATTGGATAATCCACCCGAGAAAGATAACATAATAGCGCTTAATCGACTACAAAAAGAGGCCATAGATTGGATAAGGCGTTGTTGTGATGAATGAAGTTCAATATTATCACGCAATAGATCAGGGTTTACTTCCATCTCACTTGCAAAATCACCTAAAGCCACCCCCAAACGAGATATAGTTAAGCGCAGAGCAGAAATCATATGGAGCATATTATTTTCTTCTCCAACCCCACTGTCTTCTTTTACTGCGTTGCTTAATAAATCAGATTCTTTGTGAGTTTGCTCATTGGATTTTTGCGCTGTTTTCTCTATTTTTTCCTTATCCAGCAACGTCAAAGATCGACTCATGCAGAGCTCGAATAATTCTTCACATAATAATGACATGGCACAACAACTAACCATTAAGGTCACGTTTGCTTCTTCCGATTGGTGAACTATAGAGCTGTTTTCAATAGGATTATCCATTCTTTTGATTTCATGTTTGAAATTCTTAGTAAAAGCCTGAATAACATTTAATGCGGTACTAATGATTCCACTGATCTCACTATTTGCGGATACTGCCTCATTTTTTTGTTCATTGCCAATAATGCTGGCTTTTTTAGCAGCTGCAATCGCTTTCAGAATAGGTGAAATGAAGACGCTATGAGCACTCAATACCGCAGCAATGCTCGAATTACTAACTGTACTCAGTGAAGAAGCCATGTCTCTATTAAGATTAGGGATAGGGTTATGGTTAGCCTCTGCTTCATCAAGAACCCTTAATATATTGTCATACAAACGCGGCATTAAAGCGTCAGACAAAAGAGCGCTATTTGAAAATCCTGGAGCCAGCTCTAGCCTTTCCTGCTCTTCCTGGATCAAACGGCGCAGCATTTCCTTCAACGCACCTGATTGACAAAGAGCTACTACAAAAGAACGTAAAGCAATACTTTCAACCCCCAGATAAGTAGTCTTGGATGTAGATTGAAGAATAGAGGCACTTTTCAGGGAATCTTCAGTAAGTCTTGTTGCATTACTGACTAGGCTGAGGTTTGTTTTGAAGCCATTATCTGATTCAATTCTATCTACTCCACCACTAAGCCTTTTTGCTTCCGTACTAAAACGTAAAGCACCAAATAATGCCTCCAGGCCAATGCCACTTTCTAATGCAATCAAAGCCAGCACACCGAATGCACCAATCAAAAATCCAGTACTATTACCTTGAGAAAATGCTACTGAAGCTTTACCCACTGAATTGATATCCTTTCTTTCACCATTAATTTCTAGAAAGTTTTGATGAGAACGATGAATCAATACCACTTTTTCCATCGCGCTTGCCAAATGTTGAAGCAGTGATAAGTTGTCAGAAACTGCTCCTGTCCCCAAAGCGTTCGCACTACCTTTATTTGATTTAATCACTGAATCGACATATTCTGCCGCTTTTCGTTGTTCTTCTTCTTTCAGCTTTAAAGGAATGCTAGGGCTTTCTGCTACAGTTCGCAATTCACGTAGGGCGGATAACATGCCTGCAATTACGTTCAGAGACGCAATAAGAGAACCAGAAGTAATTAGTTCGCTAACTCCTAATACAACCGGAGCTGAAACACCCAGTTGATTACAACGCACAATGCGTTCTTGTAGGGCACAAACTCGAGACATTAATGCATCTAAATCAGCACCTGTCATTTCTTTTCTTGTTTGGAGAACAACTGCACTTTCTGCCTTACTGCCTTTATCATTTTTTGTGAAATTCACACTGCCACTTAATTCACGTGAAATGAGACCAGTAAAACCCGGGATTAAACTGGCAGCAATAACGAGTGCGGAGCTACCACGTACAGTACTTGTAGCGCTGGAAGCTATGATCAGGTGTTGATCATCCAGCCCCAGATGTTGATCTATATGATTAATCATCTCATCAAATTGATCACAGAAAACACTCACGTTTTGTGAATGGTGTACGGCATCTCCTCCAGAAAAATCTTTAATCAAACTTGCTTTAGCAGCAGCTCCATCAGTGTTTTGGATGCAGTTTTCTTCTTGTTGTTCTAAAGCATGTTGTGCTTCGGTTAAGCCAAGAAAAGACGCATTGGTTGCAATTAATGTTTTGACAAAAGGTTCCGCAGTCAACAACCTCACTAAAACAGAAGCAACAGGACTGCTAACACTATGTTTATCTGTCATTTTTGAAGCCTGATCAAAATTGAAAATGGCCTCTTCCAGGCGACGCAAAGCAGCAAAAGATTCATTTAAATCTTTGCCATTAGAAAAAGATTGGCAACATTCGCGAAATGCCTGATACACATTCTTTTCTTGAGGATGGATAGATTCTTGTTTAGAAAATTCAACTAAAGCACTGACTTCACGAAATGATGAGCCGATTAAATCAACCATTACCGAAACAAGTCCAGCTGTACTTAAAGAGCCAATTGCTGCAGAGGATGCCATCGATTTAGCAATACGAGCATGAGTGCCAGCCCCACTCCCGGGCGCTTTGAATTTAGGATTAATTTGTCGTCTTAATTCATCCAAAATGCCATTGCAATTATCGCATAAGGCACGACAATTCGCAGAGAAGCCAGATTTATGCTCTTCAAGTTCTTTTTTGACATCTAAAGTCGAGGCACGTTCAGTTTGTAAAAACTGATGATAATCATTCACCGAGTGGGCTAATCCCGAAATGACAGCAGTGACATCGAGAGGTAATTGGGAAAGGTGAGAAGCAGCAGTTGCAGGCGTCAGCACGATCTTATTCACTATTGAAGCAACACCATTTCTAGTTAAACGCAGCATATCACGTAATGCTTCAGGGAAGAGATCTAAAGCTGCTGCATTTTCTTCTGGATCTTCTGCTTTAAATAAAAGATCCAGTGCTTTTAATAGGGAATCTCGCTGAGCTAAATTTGACTCTTGTATTGCTTTACTAGAAGCGCGACCCGCTTGACTGATACCTACACCAACCCCGCTTATTACAGACCCTATAGTACCAGGTAATGCAGAAATTGAGATAGAAACTGGGGTAGAAAGATTGTCGCGCATGATAGAACATCCTGTATTAATAATTAAAATATAAGGAACAAAGACTAATATTGAGAGATGTCTCAATTCCTTTTGCAGATCAGCTTTGTCCTCGCGTATCGTCTTTAATTAAGAGGCAATTTCTTTGGATTAAATAAGACCTACGAAAAATTAAGATGATTATTTATCATGTAAATGTATTTAAAACAAGAAAAAATTTTTATAGAAAATGCGATGTGCAACTCTCCCCTTACATCATATCCTACCGTCGTGGCTCAGTTTAAATCACGATAATCTGAGCCAAAGCGGTAGCATGAAAGGACAGATTGTAATAACTTCCAGAACACATCGTAGTGCCCAAAACTAGGTGACTGTGAGTTGACAATGAATAAGACTAATTCCCTTTAACAAACACCTTCTCTATGA
This sequence comes from Legionella norrlandica, assembly GCF_000770585.1. GTDB lineage: Bacteria > Pseudomonadota > Gammaproteobacteria > Legionellales > Legionellaceae > Legionella > Legionella norrlandica. Next base: position 23,503 of record NZ_JNCF01000045.1, read on the forward strand.
TCATGGCTATCAAAATGCAACTTACCGTCTTTCACTCTCAAAGTCACATGACCACCATGCATTAACTTGCCAAACAACAGCTCATCAGCAAGCGGCTTTTTAATATTTTCCTGGATTAATCTTGCCATAGGGCGTGCACC